>JAKJAB010000169.1 GCA_022707725.1 Chloroflexota bacterium
CGCAAGCTGGGCAATGACGATGGTGCGCTCTTCACAGGGACGGGGAGCAACGATGCATTGGAGGATTGGATCGCCGATCCGCCCGCGCCTCTCTCCGGCGACGAGGTGCGCGCGGATTCGCCGAATATCGTCACGCCGGGCGCGCGCAATTACCGGCAGCGGTTTCCGCTGTTCCGGCGCTGAAATACTTCTCTCGCACCAATTTCCCCAGCGGTTCATCAGGTTGGAGGCCGCTGACATCGGCCATAACGGCTGCCAATCCCTCGGCGGCGATACGGCGTTGCAGCTCAACGGCCAACGGATCGTCCGCGTCATCGAACCGGTATGCCGCGGCGATGGCGAGGCTGAGCGCATCGGGCGTCACCCCGGCCTTTTCGACCAGACGCGCCGCGCCTACCAACCGCTCTTTGGGACCGAGCTTGCGCAGCGGATCGCGCGCCAGGCGGAGGACCGTATCGGCCAGGGCGCGGTTGGCGAAGTTTTGGCGTAGTTCGCCGATGTACTCATCCAATTCGGTAGCGTCCATATCGTACACCCCCACGAAGCCCGCGCGTACCTCGGCAAAGGCGCGTTCCAAGACATTGCGGATGACAGGGTCTTCCAGCGCCTGCCAGCTCAGGATGCGACCGCGCCGGTAGCCCAGATAGCCGAGGATGGCGTGCCCGCAGTTGTGCAAGTACAGCTTCCGCTCGATGTAGGCGATGAAATTGTCGGTGGGGATCAGCCCCACAATCTCCGGCAGCGGGCCGACGAAGCGCGGGCGGTTGACCGGCAGCTTCTTGTACGCATCGGCGAGGATGAAGCTGCAATCCGCCGCACGCATTTCTGATGTGGGCTTGGGGATCGTGCGCCCGATGACGACATCCACGAAACCGACGTGGGCATCCGCGTAGGCGTGATATGCAGCGGGGACGTGTTGCAGCACCATGCCGCGAAACGTCGCCGAGGCGTCTTGCATATTTTCGCAGATCAGCACGTTGAGCGGCGCGGCTATGCCGTACTCGGCGCGACGGACGATGCCTGCCGCGATGATCGGCGCAATGTCGGGTAGTGAGCGGACGCCGACTGCTGTTGTGACCAACGATGTTTCGGCCAACGCTGTCAACAACGTTTCGTCAGCGTGAGAGTACAACGTCCGCGCGACCGGGATCGTGAGATCTGCGCTCCAGTCATTCTCTACCAGGCGCAGCGTGTAGGCCTGGCGCGCGTTCAGCGCATCGATCAGCGACTCGTCGATCTCCACGAAGGTCAACGCGTAGCCGGATTCGCTGAGTAGTTGTCCCAGGAATCCCCGCCCCACACATCCCGCGCCGAACATCACGATGGTCTTTTCTGTCGTCATTGGTTGATCCTTGTTTTAGCTGCGTTTGTAGAGATTATAACATGATCGTAGATACAAAGTCATTGACTTGAAGATGAAGTATGATAGACTGCCCTGGTCATCTGTGTGTGATGGTACTTTTCATCGGTTTGCTCAACGATACGCTTGTGCCGGATCACCCGGCGCTTTGGGGACGGCGGATTGTGATCCGCCTTAAGCGTCGAAGTGCGTTTGTTTTCGAGGAGATAGCTACGGCGAAGTTTCTACGCGCGGTAAGAGTTCCGATTTTCCTGGCAGGCGCGACACTGCTCTTTTTCTGGCCTGTGTGGATAGCGGGGTATCGCTTCCCTATCGGTGGCGGGGATTTGTGGGGGCAGATTCATCCCGTCTGGTCTTACATGGCGCACTGGCTGCGACGCGGCGTTATCCCGTTGTGGCACACGGGAATGATGGCGGGCGATCCGATCGTCGCCGAGGGACAGTACGGGCTGTTCAATCCGCTCAACTGGCCGCTGTTCTTGCTCAGTCCCGTTCCGGCGTGGGCCGTCTCGTTGCGCGGGATGGCGACACTGTGGCTGGCAGGCCTGGGGATGTACAGCTATCTCCGCTGCTCTCCGGTGTGGAAGTTGCGTGAGATGGCAGCGCTCATCGGCGCGCTGGCCTATTTGTTCGCCGACCCGTTCGTGGCGCACCTGGGCCACCCGCAGTTCAACGATGCGATGGCCTGGTTGCCGTGGTCGCTCTGGGCGCTGGACAATGCGATGCGGCGCAGGCGCGCGATCCCACTCGCGGCGCTGGCGTTGGCGTGCCTGGCATTGTCGGGGCATGGACAGGCAACGCTGTACGGCGCATTGACCGTTGCCGCGTACGCGGCGTGGCAGGCGTTCGCCAGTGGGTTGGAACGCGCACCGCGCCGGATGGGGCGTCTGGTGTTGGTGGGGCTACTCGCCGTAGCGCTGACCATGCCCGCCATGCTGCCCGGCTTCGAGCGGCTACCCTACACCGAGCGTGCCAACATCCCCCCGACCCCCGGCGAATATGAATTTCACCTGGGGATGTGGCGTGACTTTATCACACCGCTCTTCCACGGACGCAACCGCCGGACGTTCTGGGGACCGTGGCACCGGGTGGAGACCGGCTCTGTCGGCGTTGTGGCCTTGGGGTTGGCGCTGCTCGGTTTGCTGGCGTGTCCCCGTTGGCGCACGGCGTTTCTGTGGGTGATGGGGATGCTTGCCGTTCTGCTGGCGCTGGGCGCGCAGGGACCGCTGTATCCGCTGCTTTCGTCGTTGCCGCTGTTCGACGCGACGTGGAAGACGGGCCGCGCCATTTATGTGCTCTCGTTCGTGTTGGCGATAGCGGCAGCGGCGGGGACGGAACGGTTGTTGCGCCGGCAAAGCCTCGTGTGGAGCACCCTGACGCTGATTGCCGCCGTGTGGATCGCTATGCGCGCGTCTGCGTGGGCGGCGCTCGCGCCTGACGCTGCCGCCGCGTCACGCGCGTCGTTGGGATTGTACGTGGCGGCGGTTGTGTTAGCCGTTGCTGCGTTCCTGGGGATGGGCGTGAGGCGTAACCGGTTCTGCCGGGCGGTGCTGCTTGCGCTGTTGCTGGTCGAGTTGATCTTCACCGGCGCGCTCGCCGACGTGGAGCCGGGTCCAGACGAAGCCGCGAATCCGCACCTGGCGGCGTTGGCGTATCTACAGGACGACGCGGGCTGGTTCCGCGTGGACGTGGATAGCGCGGCGCGCGGGCTGTGGTCACCGGCAGGGTTGATGGCCGCAGGAATGGATGTCCCGTTGGGGACCGGCAACCCGATGGAGATCGTGGCGTACAATCAGTTCTACTGGGGCATCCCGTACAAGGGAATGCCGGCCTACCAGCTGTTGGGCGCGAAGTACATCATTGTCCCCAAAGGCGCGCAGCCCGGCGGAGATGGGATATGGCCCGTGTTTTTCGAGGATGCGCTGGTCGACATCCACCTGAATACCAATGCGCTTCAACGTGTCTGGCTGATCTATCACACGATACCGGTGGACTCGTTGGAAGCGGCTTATGCTCACATCTACGCTGCCGATTTCCAACCGGCGCTGACGGCGACGGTGCTGCAAGGTCCACTGCTGGACACGTCGGGGACCGGGCGCATCGAGGTGTTGAACTACGGCCCAAATCGTGCGGCGTTCTACGTCGAGACGAGCGAACCGGCGCTGCTGGTGTTGAGCGACTTGCTCTATCCGGGCTGGCGTGCGACGGTGGATGATGAGGCCGTCCCGCTCTACACGACGAACGGGTTGTTTCGCGGCGTCGTTGTCCCTGCCGGTGCGCATCGTGTGGAGATGCGGTATGCTCCCCAATCCCTGCGGCGGGGACTGGGACTGATGGGGATGGCTCTGGTGGTGATCGTGTGGATTGTCACCACGAAGCGTCACGAATTTCCACGAATGGCGATATTCTCAAACCGGAAATGACGACGCGACTGACGACTAAGCACAAACAGCGTATGACCGCCTCTCGGACCGTTTGGGGGATGGCGCTGCTCCTCCTGTTGGCGTTTGCGCTGCGCGTCTGGGAAGTGGCGGCGGCAGACCTTACCTTCGACGAGGTGGCGACATTCTTCGTGGCGCACCGTTCCCTGGGCGAGATGGTGCGTTACGTGATGGGCGCGGCCCGTGAGCACCCGCCGGCCTACTACGTGCTGATGTCCCTGTGGATGCGCTGGGCCGGGACGAGCGAGTTCGCCGTGCGCTATCCTTCTGTGCTGATCGGCGTATTGACGGTGGTGTGGAGCTTTCGCGTGGGGCGCAGGCTTGGGCCGCGCGGCGGCTGGTGGAGCGCGATCTTGTGCGCCGTCATACCGTTCGGCCTGTGGGTGGGACGCACGGGGCGGATGTACGGGCTGGTGCTGCTGCTCGCGTTGATGGTGATGGAGAGCTGGCTGCGCTGGCTGGAACGTCCAGGATGGCGGCGTTGGCTTGGCTTTGTTGCGCTGTCGTTGTTGGCCGCGATGACGCACTATTACCTCGCGCTTTTGTGGCCGGTGCAGGCAGTGTTGCTGTTTCTGTTACCGCGCGCTACCCGGTCTATTCGCAAGCCGTGGTTAGCGACGGCGCTGGGCATCGGTGTGATCGTAGGGGCTTTCATCGCCGTCTCGCCGGGCATTCGCGCGATGGCGTTGGATGTCGTGCAGCGATTTCCGGGTCGTTTGTGGCGCGTTCAGGCGTGGGGTTTCGTCTTCGCCGATTTTTACTACTGGGGCTATCGCCCGGAATGGGCGTGGCTCGTTTGGGTCGGGCTGGGCCTGACGGTGATAGGTTGGGTTGTATGTGTTCGCTACCAGCCATTGACCGGCGCGCTTCTCGCGGCCTGGGGTATCGTGCCTCTGCTGTTGGCTTCCCTTGTCCCCGAAAGTCTGGAAACGCGCTATCTCACGCCGATCTTTCCGCCGGTGATGTTTGGCCTTGCCGCGGTGTTGGCGCGTTTGCGTGGACGAGCGCTGCGTCTGCTTGCAACCTACGGTGTGTGGGCCTTCGCGTTATGGCGTGTGCCGCCGATGTACGAGAATCCCGACGTAGAGTTCTCCACCCGTATGCAGACGCTGCATGTCGCGGCGCAACCCGGCGATGCGCTGATGATGAATGGCCCGTGGCCCACTCTGCTGTTGAAATACTATCCGCAACCGGATTTTATGCGTGTTTATGCTGTGCCTCCCGCCGCGCCACCCGGCTTTTCCGCAGAAACCGACATCCCCCCACTGGAGCGGATCATCCACGATCATTCGCGGATATGGGTCTCCTACGGCGCGATCCGCCAGGCTGATCCACAGTACAGTGTGAGCCGGTGGCTGGCGGAGCATACGTACCGCATCTACGAACGCGCGGGAATGGCATTGTATTTGCCGCCGCGAGCAGATATGACTGAGGTGCAGACAGCTGTCGCTCTCGGACCGCGCGTGACCTTGCAGCGGGCGATGGTGGACCGGCAGGTTGGGCAGGTCGGCGATGCGGTGCGGGTGGGGCTGATGGTGGAAGGACAATCGCTGGACCGCACTATCTACGTCACGCTGGGGCTGTTGGATGCCCAGGGTAACGTCTGGCAACAGCGCAAAGTCAATCTAGGCCCGCTGCATCAGCCTGTGCGAAGCGTGTTGCCGGAGCGTTGGAACGAGCAATTGGGACTGTGGCTGCTGCCCGGTCTGCCGCCCGGTGATTACATGCTGGCTTTGCAGGTTGAGGGAGACAACGTCGATATGGCTGAATCCGCCAGTTACCACGGCTGGGTTCCGCTTGCGTCGTTTCGTGTCGCAACGGGCGTGGCGCAGGCCGGATTGGAGGGTCTGCTCCCCAATGCCGGCAACGCGATGCCCATATTCGACAAAACGCTCGCGGTGGTGGGTGTGGAGCCGTACACCGCGAAGTCGATGCAGGGCTATCCGGTAGGATTTTCGCTGTGGTGGCGGGCCGGTGGAGCGATTGCTGCATCGCAGGTTCGGGTACGTCTGGTGGGGCCGCAATCGTGGGATGCGGGCGTCTTCGCGCTCGGCCCAGATTCCTATCCACCAACGGTCTGGCAATCTGGGGATGTTGTCCGGCAGAACGTTGGCTTTCGGCTTCCTGATGACCTGACGGCGGGCCATTATCGCGTGCAGGTGCAAGCGCAGGCCGGCGATGACGTTGCGCTACCATTTGAAGGAGACGCTGGTGACGATTGGGCAGAGTTGTTCACATTCGTCGTTGAAGCACGGGCGCGATCTTATACGCCGCCGCTCTCACGAATGCGGCTGGATGTGCGCTTCGGAGAAGTGCTGCGGCTGCGCGGTTACCGGCTGGAACGGCAGGTTGTGCATCCTGGTGACAGCGTCGCGTTGACCGTCTACTGGCAGGCGATGGAGAAGCCGCCGCAGATGTACGCCGTCTTCAATCACCTGCGCATGCCGGATAACACTTCGCTGTGGCTCGGCGACTCGTGGCCGCAGGATGGTTTGTACACAACCGAGCACTGGCGCAAGAACGAGGTCGTGGCCGAGACGTATACCATTGTCATTTCCGACGATGCGCCGCCGGGAGATTACCCGCTGTATACGGGCGTCTACAATCCGTTTACTGGCGAACGGCTTCCGGCAGTGACGCCGCGCGGCGAACGTCTGCTCAACGACGAGTTCGTCTTGCTCACGCTCAGCGTGACATACGAGTAGGAATTTTACCACGAATCTACTCGAATTCACACTAATTTACTGCCCATTCGTGAAGACAAAGAGGTTTGCGCTGGATCATAATCCGGCGCTGCGGGGACGGCGGATTGTGATCCGCCTCAAGCGCTAAAGAAAGGCTATGTTTCGAGGAGTGCGTGTGTCCAGGATTTTGCGCGCAGGGTTGCCGCTTTTGCTCATCCTCGCCTATATCGCCTTGGGGATGGCGCAGGTGACGCACGCCTCGATCACATTCGATGAGGGGCCGCACCTGGCGATCGGCTACACCACGTTGCGCACCGGCGATTTCCGCCTGCAACCGGTTCACATCCACCCGCCGTTGGCGAATGTGTTGGCGGCGGCTCCGTTACTCCTGCAATCCGATCTGCCCGATCCGCGCACCGTGGATGGCTGGGAAATCGCCAGCCTGTCAGCGGTCACCGACGCGGTAGTGTGGCGTTATCCCAGCCCGGCGCGCATTGCCGTGGCCGGCCGGGTTCCAATCCTATGTCTCGGTGTGCTGCTTGGGGCGCTGATCTACCGCTGGGCGAAAAACCTGGGCGGATGGCGCGCTGGACTGCTTGCCCTGGCACTCTACGCCTTCGACCCTAACTGCATTGCGCATGGCTCGCTCATCACGACGGATATGGCGGCGGTGTTTTTTGTCGTGGCGACGTTGTATGCAACGATCAGCGGTCAATGGTCAGCGGTCAGCGGTCAGCGATCAGCCTTCGGGGATTGGGGCAGACTGCTGGTGATTGGGATTTTGTT
>JAKJAB010000016.1 GCA_022707725.1 Chloroflexota bacterium
ATTTTCGAGAAGATGCAATCAGATTCGTGTGGATTCGTGAAGATTCGTGGTAGAGACTCTCATCCCAAATCAAAAGCCCCCGGAAAACCGGGGGCTTTCTGGTGCCGAAGGTGGGAGTTGAACCCACACGACCGTACGGTCACTACGCCCTGAACGTAGCGCGTCTGCCTATTCCGCCACTTCGGCATGTTCGTGCAGTGTAAGGTACAGTGTTGGCCCGAACGTTAAAAATTCTACCGTAAAGAACGATTTTGTCAAGCAGGCTGGCTTGAGTTGGACAGTCAAAACTAAGTTTGAACTGATCAACTCCTATTCTGCACGTCGCCGTAAGCCAGCTTTACTGATAATGAAAGCCGCAAAAAGGAATACAAAAGGCAACCAACCCTTCATATATCCTAGCGATTCAAATGCTGTAAGACTACCGATCAACACCAATATCGCAATAGGTCCAGCATTACTAAACTCTGGTTTCCATTCCCAACCCCGGAACTCGGCTACGCGTAGATTGATTGCCATACCAAGCATCACTACAAATGCTCGGACAAAAATTTGGTCCTTGGGCAAAGAGGCTCCTATGGCAATCACCAGCAATGCCAATACAACCAAGCTGCTTTTAGCTATCCACTTTGCCAAGAAACGCTCGTTCATTTGCACCTCCGCAACAGAAGGCCGATAATTAATGCCGATTCTTTTCAATAATTGGATTTTACAATAAAGCCCACGAAATGCAAAAGCACGTCTACGTGGAATGTACAATTGTGATCTCACGCAAGTATGCTATAGTGCGTCAGGTATTGATTTTGACAAACCGACTTGGTTTTGCGCCTGCCGCAAGAGCAGTTTATCAAAAACATTATCTGACTCACTATAGAATTAATCGAAACTCCAGAGCATAGGTTAGCTCTAAGAGGCCAGCTATGACCAAAAAGCGCATCGTATCACAAACCAGCTACGTCGATCCCAACAAGGTTGGGCAAACACAGGCCGCGGGGACGCGCGAGGTGTACCGGGGCACCTTGGAAGCGCAGTGGACGTGCAGTTCGTGCGGACGGACAGGCATCCCTGGACGGCTGAAACGCTGTCCAAGCTGCGGCAATCCCAAGGATGCCGGGGAGGAATACGAAGCGCCGACCGGCAAAGCAGTCTATCTGACCCCGCAAGAACTCAAAGCTATGGGCGTCGATCCCACGCAGCACCTTTCGGACGAGGAGTGCAGCTACTGCGGCGCGAAGCTTCAGCCAGGGACGCAGAAGTGTCCGAACTGCGGCGCAGCGCTCGGCGACGTGGGCTACACGACCCACGTCTGTCCTTCGTGCGGGCGGGAATCCAACGCCGAGAAATGCCCGGCGTGCGGCGCAGCCACCGCAGAGAAACTCGTCGCTCACCGCGAAGCGGAACCGCCGGTCAAGCAGCCCCCGGCGTGGTTGCGATGGCTCCCACCCTTCCTGCAAAAGCCGCAGGTTCTCATTGCGCTGCTCCTCATCCTGGGATTGGCGTGTTTCTGTGTGGTCTCTGGGATCATCGCCAGTATCCCCAGAACGGAGGCCGCAACGGTCACCGATATCGGCTGGGAGCGGAGCATCGTCGTTCAGGAGTATCAGTATGTCGAGAGTGGAGGCTGGTCCTTGCCGGCGGAAGCCGATCTCATCAGCCAGGAAGAGCGCATCGCTTCGTACAACCAGGTCCAGATTGGCGTCGAACAGAAATGCGGCTACGAGGAAAGTTGTACCACAGAATCGGTTTACGATCACACCGAACGTACCTGCTACGACGACGGCACGTGCGACGAGTACGACGTTTACCGGGACGAGCAAAACTGCACCGACGAATATGTATGCGATGATGTCCCCGTATACGAGGATGTGCCCGTGTACGCGACCTGGTATGTCTACAACGTGTGGCAATGGGTAGACCTGGAGCCTATCGTGGCGCGCGGATCGGATATCGATATCGATTGGCCGGAGATGCCCACGCGGGACAATCAAGTAGAAAGCAAACGCACCGAAACCTGCACTGTCACCTTCACCAACGCCAAGGGCGACCATTTTACCTATAACCCGCCTTGCGATGAACTCCATCGATACCCGCGCGGTTCGCGCTGGAACATCAAACGCAATGCAGACGAAATTCTAGAAGTCCAACCGCAAGGCTGATGCACAACTCTCGACGGGTCGAACGGATTCTAACGGATTATCGATTTGCCATTTGCCATTTGCCATTTTCGAGGAGGCGCCCGCTATGCAAATCACACACGTCGAAGTCATACCGGTGAAGTTGCCGTTGCGGCTACCCTTCCGCACGGCCTACCACAGCGAAGACGCCGTCGAGTACGCGGAGGCTGTCTTCATTCGCATCGAAACGCGACAAGGCGACACGGCCTGGGGCTGCGCGGCCTTCGATACGGCGCTCACCGGCGAGACGCTCGACAGCGTCACCCGCGCGTGCTGCGCCTGCGCCGACCGCGCCCGCGACCTGAACCCGCTCAACACAGAGTACGCGCTCGCGGAACTCAGCGCGCTGACGCAAAACACGCCCTCGGCCTTGTGCGCGTTCGACATCGCCTTTCACGACCTGCTCGGCCTGGCGACCGGCCAACCACTACACCGCCTGCTCGGTGGGTTCCGCGACCGCATCCAGACCTCCGTTTCAGTCGGATTGGGCACGGTGCAGGAGACCGTCGAAATAGCCCGCGACCGCGTCCGGCAGGGGTTTCGCATCCTCAAAATCAAGGGCGGCCTCGACTCCGAAGAGGATGTGCGCCGCGCGCGCGCCGTCTACGATGCGTTTCCCAATTGTATTTTGCGGCTGGATGCGGACGGCGGTTACAGCGTCCGCGAGGCGCTGGGCGTCGCGCGGGCGCTCGCGGGACGGCTGGAGATGTTGGAGCAGCCGATCTCGCCCGCGGAAGGCATCGAGGCGTTACAGCAGCTTACCCAACAGAGCAAAACGCCGATTCTGGCATCGCAAAGCGTTGTCGGGCCGGCATCGGCGTTGGAGATCGCCAGCCGCAGAGCCGCGCACGGCATCAGCATCAAGCTGGCGATGTGCGGCGGGATCGCCTGCGCGCGACGGATGGACGCCGTCGCCCGCGCCGCGCAGATGACGACGATGGTGGGCAGTCTGAGCGAGCCGGCGCTGCTCATCGCCGCGGGGCTGGCCTTCGCCCTGAGTAGCCCCGCGGTCCGCTACGGCGACCTGGACGGGCATTTCGACGTGGCGAACGATCCGAGCAACGCGCGTTTTATCGTCAAAGATGGCTGGTTGATCGCCACGGACGTCCCCGGGCTGGGGTGTATCGTCGATTTGTGACGGTGGGGGGTATTTTTACCACGAAGGCGTGAAGGTTTGTTGGTTTTTCTCTGTGTTCTCTGTGTCTCCGTGGTTATTTTCTTAAGGAGGCAGTATGCCAACTCTACTTGACGATTTGCAAAACGCCGTGCGCATCATCGGCGTGGAGCCGGCGCTGCACGCGGCGTTCTATCAAATCCGCAAGGCCTGGACTGAGGCGCGGTGGGAACAGGCCGACCGTCCGCGGCGCGGCCCGGCCCAGTGGGTGGCCTTCGGACGCCGGTTGGCTCGCCCGCAAGCCGTGTGGCCCAAACGCTGGGAGCAGCCCGGCAGGGTGCGCTTTATCTCAACGCACGAACGCGGCGCGCTGTTGAGCGCCAAAAACTGCACGCTGGATGTCGTCTTTTTCGCGCCGGATATGGTGCGTATCCTCTACCGGCCTCGCGTCCACGCGCACGTCCCGGAAACGATTCCCTACGCCATCGACAAACCGCTGGAAGCGTGGCCCGTCCCCGCCGTCGTCCCCGTCGAGACGGAGAGGGCGCTGCTGTTGCGCACCGAGGCGCTCACCGTGGGCATCGATTTGGCGGACGCGCAGGTCTTCATCGCCGACGCCGAGGGGCGTCTCCTGCGCGCCGACGTGGACGTGGCCTGGCACAAGGACGGCGCGCTGCGTCACCGCACCGCCCTGGCCTCGGAAGAGCGCCTCTTCGGCCTGGGCGAGCGCGCCACCCCCTGGCAGCGACGCGGACGCACGCACGTCCTCTGGAACCGCGATCCCTCCGGCTACACCAACGACGACGATCCAATCAACCTCAATATTCCGGTGTATGTCAGCCTGCAAGAATCAAGAATCAGCGAATCAGCGAACCGGCGAATCAGCGAATCAGCGAATCAGCGAATCGGGGAATTGCAGATCACGAGTCACGCATCACCAATCCCTGATTTCCAATCACCGCGTAGCAGTTATCTGATGTTTTACGAAAACCCGCACTACGCCGAGTTCGATTTGGGCGATAGCGCGACGGACGTGGCCGAACATCGTTTTGCGGGCGGGGAACTGCGCTATTACGTCATCGCCGGGCCGCTGCCGAAGCTGCTCGAACGTTACACGGAACTGACCGGACGGCACGACTTGCCGCCTCTGTGGATGCTCGGCTACCAGCAATCGCGCTGGTCGTACTATCCCGAAGCGCGCGTGCGCAAGCTGGCCGAAGATTTCGCCCGTCACGACGTCCCCTGCGACGCCATTCACCTAGACATCCACTATATGAAGGGCTACCGCTGCTTCACGTGGGACAAGAAGCGCTTCCCGCGCATGGCGAAACTGGTCGCCGACCTGCGCGCGCGGGGCATCAAGCTGGTCACAATCATCGATCCCGGCATCAAGAAAGACCTCGCCTACCCTGTTTACCGGAGCGGCCTGGCGGGGCGTCATTTCTGCGCCACGCCCGACGGCAAGGTCTACCACGCGCCGGTCTGGCCGGGGCTGAGCGCCCTCCCCGACTTCACCGACCCGCAGACGCGGCAGTGGTGGGGCGCGCAGTACGGGCCGCTGTTAGAAGCCGGCATCGCCGGCTTCTGGAACGATATGAACGAACCCGCCGCCTTCAACCCCATCGGCGATCAAACGCTGCCCGACCCCGTCCGCCACAGCCTGGAAGGGCGCGGCGGCGACCACCGCGAGGCGCACAACGTCTACGGGATGCAGATGGCGCGCGCCAGCCGCGACGGCCTGCTCGCGCTACAGCCGGAGACGCGCCCGGCGCTGATTACGCGCGCGGGATGGGCCGGCGTGCAGCGGTACGCCACCTCGTGGACGGGCGACAACGAGAGCACCTGGGCATCGCTCAGGCTGACCGTCCCAATGGTGATGGGGGTGGGACTTTCGGGGGTGGGCTTCACCGGGCCGGACGTCGGCGGGTTTAGCGGCGCAGCGGACGGCGAACTATTCACCCGCTGGATGCAGATGGCGGCCTTTATGCCCTTTTTCCGCGCCCACACGATGGCCGGTACGCCGGACCAAGAGCCGTGGTCCTACGGCGAGCCGTACCTGAGCATCGTCCGGCGCTTCATCCAACTGCGCTACGAGCTACTGCCTTACCTCTACACCGCCGTCTGGCAGATGATGGCGCGCGGCTGGCCCGTCGTCCGCCCGCTGGGGTGGGATTGCGGGGACGGCGCGCTGTTCGACGTGGACGACGCCTTCCTGTGCGGCGACGCGCTCCTCGTCGCGCCCGTCGGCGAACCCGGCGTCATCTCACGCCCTGTCCCCCTGCCGCCCGGCGACTGGTACAATTTCTGGACGAACGAACGACAATCCGTCCCGTTCGCCCGCTCCGTCGAGACCTTCACCTCGCTGGAAACCATGCCGCTCTTCGTCCGCGCCGGGAGCGTGCTGCCGATGGGCGAATACGGCCCCAGCGTCGAACAGCGCGTGCAGAAATTCCTTCGTTTGAGCGTTTATCCGCTTGCGGGACCGGGCGAGGCCGTCAGCGAGCTGTACGAAGACGCCGGCGAGGGCTTCGGCTACCGGCGCGGGGAGTATCGCCTGAACCGCTTCGCGCTGCGGCAGACGGAGGAACGCCTGGTTGTGACGTGGACGCGCGAGGGCGACTTCACGCCGCCCTACGAACACGTCGAATTGACGCTCAACGGCCTGAAACGCGCGCCCCGCAGCGTCCGCGCCGACGGTGAAATCTACGGGATTGCCCTCAGCGACCCAATCCGCCGCAGCGTCGTGCTCGGCGTTCCCCCTTTCGAGACTTTGGAGGTTGTTCTGTGAGCGACAAACCCAACGGCGAGCTTCTGGGCTGGCGAGTGCTCGAAACCGCCACCCTGTACAGCGACGCCCGCTTCTCCGTGCGCCGCGACCGTCTGCAATTGCCGGATGGCAACGAGGGCGTCTACACGTACCCGGTCAAACACGGCGCGGTCTTCATCCTGCCCATCACGCCCGCCGGAGAACTCGTGCTCATCCGCCAGTACCGTTACATCGTGGACGCCTGGCTGTGGGAAATCCCCGCCGGGAGCACGCACGACTTCGACGGCGACGATTACCGTGAGTTAGTGCGCCGCGAGCTGTGGGAAGAAATCGGCGGGCAGGCGGAGGCCGTCTATCCGCTGGGACGCACGTTTGCCGCGCCGGGCTTCACCACGATTCGGGTGTTCGGTTACCTGGCGCTCGGCGTGAACCTGACAGGAACCAATCACCCCGAAAACACCGAATTCATCGAAATCCACCCCACCCCCATCCCTGACGCGCTGGACCTGTTGCGCACCGGCGAACACACCAGCGCCATCGACGCCTACTTCGTCCTGCAACAGGAGCCGCTGCTGCGCGCCATCCATTCCTGCGTTATCCGGGGGCGTTCGTTCAGAGATGTGGCGGACAACGCGCTGAACGGATCTACCCAATAAAAATCAAGTCCACACAAACTTACAAAGGAGACACATCGATGAACACTTCAAACCAACTTCGTATTGTGGGAATCTCGGGCAGCTTGCGCAAAGGTTCGTACAACACGGCGCTGTTGCACGCCGCCGCCGAACTTATGCCGCCAGAGATGACGCTCGAAATAATCGACATCTCGCCGTTGCCGATGCTCAACCAGGATTTCGAGAAGCCGTTTCCAGAGGTCGCGGCTGAGTTCTGCGACCGCCTGGCGAAAGCCGACGGGGTGTTGTTTGCGACGCCTGAGTACAATAGTTCGATAAGCGCCGTGCTGAAAAACGCCATCGACTGGGCTTCGCGTTCACCGCAACAGCCTTTGAACGGCAAACCGGCGGCGATCATCGGCGCCAGCATCGGCATCTTTGGCACAGCCAGGGCGCAAACCCACCTCCGCCAGGTTCTCTCCTTCGTTGGCGCTCTGACGCTCAACAAGCCGGAAGTCCTGGTGGGGCAGGCTCATCGAGTTTTCGACAGCGAAGGGAAACTGACCGACGAAATGGGGCGCGGCTTTCTGCACGATTTGCTCGTCGCCTTCGCCCAGTGGATTCGGCAAGTCTCCCCAACGTAACAAAAGATGAAAATTCTTCACACAAAGACACAAAGTCACGAAGTTTTCTGAGTTTTCCTTTGTATCTTCGTGTCTTGACGGTTTATTTTCTAAGGAAAACAAAGGGGGATTTTTACCACGGAGACGCGGAGGACGCTGAGATTTGCCGTCTTCTCTCCGCGCTCTCTGTGTTTCCGTGGTTATTTTATGCGAGGAGGTAACCGATGAGCGGAACACCGACAGAGGCCAAAGTGAAAGAAATCGACGAAGCCATTGCTGCGGGGAGAGAAGTCCTCGAAGAACTCGAGCGGGCCATAGAGTCGCTGGAAAGCGCGCGCAAGTGGGGAATCTGGGATATGTTGGGCGGCGGGTTTTTCAGCACCTTCATAAAACATTCCCGAATTAACAAAGGCCGGGAAAGCATCGACAACGTGCATAGACTGATGCGTCGATTCAAAAAAGAGTTGGCCGACGTTCAGGGGTTGGGCGCGCTAAAAATCGACATAGACGACTTCGCAACCTTTGCCGACTATTTCCTGGACGGGTTCATTGTGGATTGGATAGTTCAAACCAAGATCAACGACGCATTAGCGCAGGCCCGTCAGGCAAGAGCTAAAGTTTTCCGGGTCGTTAGTGAACTCGAAGGGCTAAAAAGGACGGCGCAGAGAAAACAAAATGATGTCGCATCTTACCTGTGAGTTTGCTGGTGTGGAACAGGCGCGCGCACTCTTGTGTGCGCTGGATGCGTATATACACGATGCATCCGCACGAATGGGCGCTCAAGATGCAAACTCACGATCCCGTAACGGAGGACGACTATCTGGCGTTTCTCGCCCAAAATGCGCTCGAATGGAACGTCGCTGCTGACAACGGTTGACCGTCCAACGAAAAGCGCGTATACTGGTGTCGGAGTTAAAGTGATGACACAAAATACCAAGCCGCTCTTCAGTCCAGATCAAAAGATAGCGGATGAATTTGCTTTATCCGCATCCATCGTTGTGTATCCCGGCGATTGTCTTGATCTATTAAAGTCCATCCCGGACGAAGCACTCCAACTCGTCATTACCTCACCGCCTTACAACATTGGAAAAGAATACGAGAAGAAACTTGACCTTGATCTATATCTCGAACAACAGGCGCAAGTCATCGGCGAATGTGTACGCGCGCTGTCTCCCAAAGGCAGTATTTGCTGGCAGGTGGGGAACTATGTGGATAGAGGATCCATTATTCCTTTAGACACAATTCTGTATCCCATCTTCTCACATCTCGGCCTTCGGATGCGAAACCGTATTGTCTGGCACTTCGAGCACGGGCTGCATTGCAACCGGCGGTTCTCCGGTCGCTACGAAACGATCATTTGGTTCACAAAGTCAGACGAGTACACCTTCAATCTCGATCCGGTGCGTGTCCCACAAAAATATCCCGGAAAGAAGTATTTCAAAGGGCCGAAAGCCGGCCAGTATTCGTCCAACCCCCTCGGCAAAAATCCGGGCGACCTGTGGATTATTCCGAATGTAAAAAGCAACCACGTCGAAAAAACCGAGCATCCATGCCAGTTTCCTGTTGAGTTGATCGAACGGTTGGTGCTTTCTCTAACTAATGAAGGCGATTGGGTGCTAGACCCATTTCTCGGAACGGGGACGTCAATCATCGCCGCCATTCGCCACAAACGACGAGGGGCTGGAGCAGAAACCATCCCCAAGTACATCGAACTTGCTCGCCAAAGGATCCAACAAGAAATCGCCGGCACATTGCGGACTCGTCCTATGGACAGGCCAGTTTACGACCCAGTTGAAGCCGGAAACAGTCTTACCGTTGCTCCTTGGGACAAGGACGCTACACAGATGGCGCTGCTCGAAAAACGGCCCGAATACGGAGAAAGTGACAAATGAAGATCGCAGAAACCTATTCTCACTTAAACGGACTTGAGTTCCTACTCGTTCACAAGCCGAAGCTTTGGCAGGAGATCCAAGATGTGATTTCTGCGGTCGACGCCAACGAATACCGAACGAAAGTCTCCAAAGAAAAGACAATGATAGGCAAGCTTCTATATAGTCCCATTGATATGAATTCCGCGTTCAAACGACTGCTGAAAGAAAAATCGTGGGAAGAAAGCCGGGTAAATTACTGGGTCACCAAGAACGAAAAACTAATCCGCAAAACACTGACACTACCCGCAGAAAAACAAAAACGAGAAATAGAAGCCGCTGGTGAAACCCCAATCTTTAGCTATAACCAGACAGATTTTGTTAAAGATCGCGTAGCCATCGAGGTTCAATTCGGCAAGTATGCGTTTGTTGCTTACGACCTCTTCGTCAAACACCTTGCCTTTTATGTAGGCGACCATATAGACGTAGGCATCGAAATCCTTCCAATGAAGTTCCTGCAAAGCCAGATGAGCTCAGGAGTCGCCTACTATGAAGGCGAGTTTTACAATGTTGTCCGACAAGGTCGAGGTGTGCCAGCAGTACCGCTTATTCTTATAGGTATCGAGCCATAAAACAGGTAAAAGTTCAGGAGGTGAACCTATGAAACTGAGTGCGCGCAATGTCATAAAAGGTGTCGTCAAGGCCATCGAAGTCGGCGCCGTCAATGTCGAAGTAATCGTCGAGATCGCTCCGGGCCTGGAAATGACGTCGATCATCACCAAAAGATCGTGCGAGAATCTCGGACTTGCGGTGGGAAAAGAAGCTTACGTCATCATCAAAGCGTCAAATGTGATGATAGGCACTGATTAATCCCGCCAACTTATTGCTCTCAGGGAGGCCCACTTGCCCGAACGGAGATACTGCGATCTCTGCGGTCGCTCCGAGTCTGAACTGCTGGGCAAAGCTCCAATTGGATTGCCGGCATGGAACTGGACGAAGATGGGCTTTGGGTTTGTTTCCACCGCCGTGGCAAAAGCCGGACGGTTCCATCCGCATACAACGCAACCAAGTGTATACTGTACCTTACAATTTGCTAACTCATAATGAGGTGACTATGTCCGAACTGTACGAACGTATCCGTTTTCGCGGGCAACCCGTGGCGCATCCCGATGCAGTAGTAACATGCGGCAACGCCCGTTTTACCGTCCTCGCGCCGCGCCTGATCCGCCTGGAATGGTCGGAAACCGGCGTCTTCGAGGATCGCTGCACCTACGCCTTCCCCACGCGCTACACGGATTCCCTGCCCAAATTTACCGTGGAGAAAACAGCTGACGCGCTCATTATTGACACAAGCGCGCTACAACTACGCTACGCAACCGCTCCTATATCTGCTGAATCTGCTCAATCTGCTGACGGAAAACTTACAGCGGAAAACCTCTCCATCACCTTCACCCTCAACGGCGAAGCGGTCACCTGGACGCCCGGGATGCCCAATCCGGCGAACCTGCGCGGCACGCGGCGCACGCTCGACGAGTGCGAGGGCGACGCGGCGCTCGACGAAGGGCTGCTCTCCCGCGCTGGTTGGACGCTGTTCGACGACAGCAAGAACGTCATCTTCGACGACGACGGCTGGGTGGGGCCGCGCCCGGACTTTGCGCTGCAAGACTGGTACTTCTTCGGCTATGGGCACGACTACAAAGCTGCCATCGCTGAGTATCTGCGCTTCGGCGGCGAGATTCCGCTGATTCCGCGCTACATCCTCGGCGGATGGTGGTCGCGCTATTGGGCCTACAGCGAGCAGGATTTGCGCGACCTGGTGGCCGAGTTCGAGGCGCACAACGTTCCGCTGGACGTGTTCGTCATCGATATGGACTGGCACACGCCCAAAGGCTGGACCGGCTACACGTGGAACCGCGAGTTGTTCCCCGATCCGCCGGCGTTCCTCAAGTGGCTGCACGAGAAGGGGCTGCGCATCACGCTCAACCTGCATCCCGCCGATGGCGTCCATCCCCACGAAGAGGTCTACCCACAGTTCGCCCAGACGCTCGGCATCGACCCGGAGAGCGGCGAGCCGGTACCCTTCCGCATCGCGGACAAGAACTACGTCCGCCGCTACTTCGAGATGATCCACCACCCGATGGAAGACGACGGGGTCGATTTCTGGTGGATGGACTGGCAGCAGGGCGAAATCTCCGAGGTCAAGGGGCTGGATCCGCTGCCGTGGATCAATCACCTGCACTTCAACGACATCAAAAGGAAGGGCGTGCGCCCGATGCTCTACAGCCGGTGGGGCGGGTTGGGCAACCATCGCTACTACATCGGCTTCTCCGGCGACACCTACGTGGTATGGACGGCGCTGCAATTCCAGCCGTACCTCACCGCGACGGCGGCGAACGTCGCCTACGGGTGGTGGAGCCACGACATCGGCGGTCACATGGGCGGGGAGACGCCGCCAGAACTGTACGCGCGCTGGGTGCAGTTCGGCGCGCTCAGCCCGGTTTTGCGCCTGCACGCCACAAAAGACCCGCGCACCGAGCGACGTCCCTGGGCCTATCCCGAACCTTACGGCGCGGCGGCGATGGACGCCTTCCGCTGGCGTTACCGGCTGATCCCCTACCTGTACACGATGGCGCGCGTCACGTCGGACACGGGCCTGGCGCTGTGCCGCCCGATGTACTTCGAGCACCCCGAAGCCGACGACGCCTACGTCGCCCGCTTCCAGTATTACTTTGGCGACCAGATGATCGCCGCACCGATTGTCACCCCTGCCGATCCACAGACAGGCCGGGCGGCGGTAGACGTGTGGCTGCCCGCCGGGACGTGGATCGATTACCAAACGCTGGAAACCTTCACCGGGCCGCGCTGGGTACAGCTGACAGGCGACATAACCCGTGTGCCTATGCTGATGAAAGCTGGGGCCATTCTGCCGCTCGCGCCAGAATTTGTCCCACAGTCCGAACCGCACCTGAAATCGGGGACGACCGCCGCGCAACCCCGCGACGAACTCGAACTGGTCGTCTTCCCCGGCGCAGGGACGTTCCGACTCTACGAGGACGACGGCCTCACCGAAGCGTACCTGCGCGGACAGTACGAATGGACGACCATCGAAACGCAGCAACCGGACGCCTCCACGTGGACAGTCACCGTCGCGCCGGTGGAAGGCCGCTGCGACGCGCTGCCCGAAGCGCGCGGCTACACGGTGACGTTCCGGGGTTGCGCCCGGCCTGCCCGCGTCACCGTCGATGGGAGGCCGGCCGTGTGGAAGTACGACGCGGCGCGGCTGACCACGCGGGTCACCGTCCCCAAACAGCCCAAGGCGCAACCGGTCGTTGTGACACTGATGAACGGTGAGTCAATTGTCGCCTTGAAAACGCAGCGCCCGGGCGCGCCATTTGCCCATTTCGTCCAGTACAGCACTCCCGAAGAGGCCACGCAGCAATTAGGTCACGTCATCCTCGCCGGGCCGACCGATGGCGATCCCTATACCGCCGAGATTACCTTCACGGTTCATCGAAATGGCGCGACGAGAACCCAGGTCGTCAACATTACCGAAACCACGACATCGCGCGTGATCCCCACCCCCTTTGCCTGCAATGGCATCGCGAAGACGGCGTGGGAAGCAGAAGTGATCCTGCATTGGCGCGGCGCGGCAACGCGCACGCACTTCCGCAGCGCAACGCTGTTCCCCGCTATCCCGGCCTGGCGCGCGATGCTCTACAATCTCGATGAAATCGCGCCCACCCCTACCGATGTGCTAGATACCGCTGGAAATCCCAATCCCAACCTGGCGTGGCGGACACTGGCGCAGAGCCTGGCAGAGACCGAAAACTACAGACGCGCCTACTTCACCTACCTGGAACGCAGTCGATGGTCTCCCACCGCGGCTGAAGCGCCACGGGCGGCGTACCTGACGACCACCGTGGTGAGTCCCGAAGCGCGCGAAGCCGTGCTCGCCTTCACCGCTACGGGGCCGGTCACGGTTTACGTGAACGGCGCGAAAGTTGGAGAAGATGTCAGGGCGGCGATCGATTCAGTGCATGGGCTGTTCGTAACCGGCACACGCTTCACCGGTAAACTGTACCTGCGCGCCGGGACGAACACCTTGCTGATTCACTATCCCAAGGCGGATCTCAACTGGCGCTTCGGCGCGATGCTGCTCACGCCCTCCGGCGAGCTTCTGCCGGACGTGGTTTATCAGTCAGCAGATTGAGCGGATTCAGCAAATGTGACGAATGCTACACGACGATTCGACGAACGACTATGCGACTTTCAAGGAGTACGTATGACCCAAACGATAAAAGCGGTTTTGGTCGGCTGCGGCGGCATTAGCCGGGCGTGGCTGAACGCGATCAAGGAACTGCCCGACGTGGCGATGGTAGGTTTTGTGGATTTGCGTGAAGAGGCCGCGCGGGCGCGCGCGGAAGAGTACGGCTGGAACGATGCGTTGATCGGGACGGACGTGACGGCGGCGTTGGAACAAGCCCGCCCGGACGTCGTCTTCGACTGCACCGTGCCGGAGGCGCACCACGATGTCACACTCACGGCCTTGCGCCACGGCTGCCACGTCCTCGGCGAGAAGCCGCTGGCGGATACGATGGAACATGCGCAGGCGATGGCAGCGGCAGCAGAGAAGGCGGGGAAAATCTACGCCGTCATCCAGAACCGCCGCTACGACGCCAACATCCGGCGGCTCAAGTCCTTCCTCGATTCCGGGGCGCTCGGACGCATCACCACCATCGACAGCGACTTCTACATCGGCGCGCACTTCGGCGGTTTCCGCGACCGTATGAAGCACGTGCTGTTGGTCGATATGGCGATTCACACCTTCGATATGGCGCGGCTGATTACAGGAGCGGACGCGCACGCCGTCTACTGCCACGAGTGGAACCCCGCCGGCTCGTGGTACGACCACGGCGCTTCGGCCATTGCCACCTTCGAAATGAGCGATGGCCTGGTCTACTCGTACCGGGGCAGTTGGTGCGCGGAAGGCTTGAACACGACGTGGGAGTGTGCGTGGCGCATCATCGGCGAGCAGGGGACGGTGATTTGGGATGGCGCAACTGATTTCAAAGCGCAAATCGTTGCCAAACGGGGCGGTTTTTTCTCCGAGTGGGAAACCGTCGCTGTGCCCGCTTACGACAACCCTGACAAGGTTGGCGGGCACGACGGCGTCATCCGCGAATTCATCCGCTGCGCGCAAACCGGCGCAATTCCCGAAACCGTCTGCACCGACAACATCAAAAGCCTGGCGATGGTCTTCGGCGCCGTCGAAAGCGCCGAGTCCAAAGTGCGTGTTTCAATAAAGTCTTAACGTTTTTATCAGCAGATTTAGCAGATTTAGCAGATTGTTCAATTTGCAAACAAAAAAAAATCTGCTTGATCTGCTAGATCTATTCCGAAAATAGCTTCCATTTTCATCTTCGTGGAAAGCGTAGTTTATGTTGTCTGCTGACGAAGAAGTTCTAATACTAAATAGGAGAATTTGTGATGCATATCCAATCTTTGACTGGGGAATGGCAATTTCATAAAAATGACGACGAAACCTGGTTGCCCGCGCGCGTGCCCGGCGGCGTTCATACCGATTTGATGGCGCTGGACTTGATCCCCGATCCGTTCGTGGCCGATTACGAGAAGCGCGTGCTGTGGGTCGCCGAAAGCGACTGGGTCTACCGGCGCACGTTCACGACAGATGCGGCGCTGATGGCGGAACAGCGCGTCTCCCTCGTCTGCGACGGGCTGGACACGCTGGCAGAGGTCACGCTCAACGGCGTGCGCCTCGGCGAGACAGACAATATGTTCCGGCAGTACACGTGGGACGTGAAATCCCTGCTGCGCGAAGGCGAAAACGAACTGGTGATTTTGTTCCGTTCGCCTGTCCAGTACATCACAGCCAAACAGGCCGAACGACCGCTGCGCGGCGTCCCGCAGGCCATCAAAGGCGGGCCGTATCTGCGCAAAGCGCCGTGCCAGTTCGGGTGGGACTGGGGGCCGCAACTGCCGCCGATTGGCGTGTGGAAGGACGTCCGCCTGGAAGGGCGCAGCAACGCGCGGATGGCCGACGTCCATTTGCGTCAACAGCACAACGACGGTGTGGTCACAGTGATGGCGACCGTCGCGCTCGAACAGTGGGACGCCGTCCCGCTCAAACTGCTGCTGCGCGTCACCGCCCCCGACGGGACGACGCAACAGGCGCAGGTCTCCATAGCCGGAGACGCCCAGACGCTCGCCTTGCAGGTTAAAAACCCACAACTTTGGTGGCCCAACGGCTACGGCGAACAACCGCTCTACGCAATCGATGTGTTCCTGCTGGCAGAGGGGGGCGCGTGCGATGCCGCCCACTATCAACTCGGGCTGCGCACGCTCGAACTGCGCCGCGAACCCGACGCCTGGGGCGAGTCGTTCACCTTCGTCGTCAACAATGTGCCGGTCTTCGCCAAAGGCGCCAACTGGATTCCGGCGGATTCGTTCCCCACGCGCATGACCGATGCGTTCCTGGAGCGATTGATCCGCGACGCGGCGCTGAGTCACCAGAATATGCTGCGCGTGTGGGGCGGCGGCTTCTACGAGGAGGAGCGCTTCTACGACCTGTGCGACAAGTACGGCATCCTGGTCTGGCAGGATTGCGTCTACTCGTGCAGCATCTATCCGATGTGGGACGACGCCTTCATCGAAAACACGCGCATCGAGACCGTGGAAAACGTCCGCCGCCTGCGGCACCGCGCCAGCCTGGCGCTGTGGTGCGGCAACAACGAAATGGAGGCCGGCTGGGCCTCCTGGGGCTGGGACCGTCCCGAACTCGCCGACTTGAAGGCCGATTATGACCGTTTCTTCCACCATCTGTTGCCCGAATGGGTTATCGCCGAAGACCCCGACCGCACCTACTGGCCCAGCTCCCCCTCCACCGGCATCCCTTTCCAGCCGCCGCACGGGCAGGAGCGCGGCGACGCCCACTACTGGGACGTGTGGCACGGCGGCAAGCCTTTCTCGGCGTATCGCGGGCAATTCCCGCGCTTTATGAGCGAGTTCGGCTTCCAGGCGCTCCCCACCCTGGCGACGATCCAGACCTACGCCGACGAGGCCGACTGGAATATGACTTCGTACATTATGGAACACCACCAGCGCAACGCCGCCGGCAACGGCAAGATGATCGCGCATATGACCGACCACTACCGGATGCCCAAGGATTTCCCGTCGCTGGTCTACCTCTCGCAACTGCTGCAAGCGGAAGGCATCCGCTTTGGCGTGGAACACTGGCGGCGCAACCGGGAGCGCGTGAGCGGGACGCTATACTGGCAGCTCAACGACTGCTGGCCCGTGGCGTCGTGGGCGAGCATCGACTACTTCGGGCGCTGGAAAACGCTGCACTACGCCGCCAAACGCTTCTACGCGCCGCTGCTGCTCTCCGTCGAAGATGTGGGCACGCTGATGGGGATGCACGTCACCAGCGACCTGCAAGCGCCGTGGGAAGGCGCCGTTCACTGGTCGCTGCAAACGGTGGGCGGCGCGGAACTGGCCTCCGGGATCGAGCCGGTGACGGCTGCGCCGCTGGCCTCGACACACGTGCGCACGCTGAACTTCGGCGACAAGGTCACCGACGCCAACTGCCGCGACGTCGTCTTCGTGTGTGAGCTGTGGCAGGGCGACACGGAAATCGCGCAGCGCGTGGCGACCTTCGTTCCCGACAAGCACCTGTCGCTGGTCGAGCCGGAGTTGTCGGCGACAGTGAGCCAGTGGGAAGGCGCGCTCGTCATCGAAGTGACGGCGAAGTCGCTGGCGCGGTTCGTGGAAGTAGGGCTGTTCGGCGCGGACGTAGTCTTCAGCGACAACAGCTTCGACGTTCCCGCCGGACGCACTGTGCAGGTAACGTGCCCGCTGCCGCAAGGGTGGACGTTGGACGATGCCCGCGACGCGCTGTGGATGCGCTCGCTCTTCGATTCTTACGCTTAGCCTGGTTCAGCGCAATTGCGTAGCCGTGGCCTTGCGCCCGTTGCGGACGGGGCGTCCGCAACGGGCCAGGCTCCGGTTATCCACACATTTGAAACGCGCCGACTCGAATGTTGCGGCTGATGATGGAAGCGCTTGAATGGTTTTTCACCGGCAAGGATCGTAGTCCGCGCCGAGGATGAGACGCAGTTTCGCACTGCTGGCGGGGTCTTCCGCATAAACAACGTTCGCATCGGAGACGCGGAAAAGCTGTTGGATGTGGCTGAGGCCGGTGCCCTTGGTCGTGCTGCTGAAAACGACGATCTGCGTCTGAGGATAATCCTGACGGTCGGCGGAAGCCACAACGGGCGTATAGCCCCAGCGCGTAAGCGTGTCTGCTGCCAGCCAATCCCGGTCAGGCGCATAGCTCCCGTTCCACACCTCGATGAGAATATCGGCGCGGGCCGCGCGACTTGGCGCCGGTCGCGCAACGGCGGCGTCAATCACCGTTTCCATCGATTCCCACACGGGCAAGTAGACGTTGCCCCCCTGCCCCGTGATGTAGAACTCAGTCTCCGCATATCCGATATTGTAAAAACGCACGTCGGTGCTGTCGATCTTCATCGCGGTGATGCCCAACTCGAGCATATTGCCCAAACCCAGATCGGTCTGGTAAAGGGTGCGGCTCCGCTCGTACAATTCAGGGATCATCGTCAACAAATTGGACTGCTTCGCTTTGCGCCACATCGCTTCCAGGATTTGTTGCTGGCGCCTTTCGCGGTCGAAGACGCTGGTCGTTTTGCGCGTCCGTGAATACCAAAGCGCCAGTTCCCCGTCCATATGGCGCATGCCGGGTTCCAGCGAGAGAATGTGATACTCGCCATTTTCGTCAGGGATGGGCCAGTAGTCGTGGATGTGACAGTGAACCGGCACGTCCACGCCCCCCAGCATATCCACCAGGCTTATCAAACCGTCGAAATCGACCTTGGCGTAGTAGTCGGCGGTGATGCCCAGGTTATACAACAACGTTTGGTTGAGCAAACCAAACCCACCGCCGTCAAAGCCGTAATTCTCACCATAAGAATCAGCCGTGTTGATGCGGGCCATGCGGAGATTGGGAATGTAAACGTAGAGGTCGCGCGGGATCGAGAGGACCGACACGGACGGGACGTCAGGATAAACGACGACGTACTGAATCGCGTCGGTATTCCAGTAATTCCAGTCCGGACGTTGATCGCTGCCGAGGAGCACAATCGTCAGCGCTTCCGCAGGAATAGGATAACGCGGCACGGGTGTCGGGATAGGTATCGGGAGATATCCGGAATACGCCGCAGTCATTGTGATCTCCATTTCTGCGACCGGAGTGATCGGAATCGCAGTTGGGCGGCGTGGCGGCAGCGGCGAGGGTGTAATCGTGGGCGTCGGGGTGCGCGTGGATGTCGGCGTGTAGGTCGGACGCGGCGAAGGGGTGAAGGTCGGAGTCCACGTCGGGACCAACGTAGGCTCGGCAATAGGCGAAGGCAGAACAGACGTCGCAGTGTGCGTGGGGGGGATAGCGTTGCTAGTCGGCGTCACAATCACGTACACCGACGGAGTTGTCTGCCCTGCCAGGCGTGCGATGTTGAACAGCAGCATTGCCAAAAATGACGCAAGTATCAGGCACAGTGTTACCAATAAAACTGTTCTAGCTTTGGACATCGAAGATAGACTCACTCTTGTTCACAAGATGATTTAATTCGCGCATACGCCATTATAGGTCTTCTTTACGATTTTGTCTAACCGACGATTGCTCCTTGCTCCTACAGCATTTTCAATTACACTAGCAGTATCCTTATTTTATCCATAGTTCAGGAGGAATTTATGCTACCCATTGCGATTATCACCGATACGGATTCGAGTTTACCGGCCTCCATAGCAGCACAATACCGCATCCAACAAGTGCCGATCAACATCCACTTCGGCGAGAAGACATTCCAGGCCGCTATGGACATCGACGATGCTGAAGCATTCGTGCGTATCGACCGCGACGGCAAACTGCCAACGACTTCCGCACCGACGCCGGGACAATTCGTCGAGGCCTATCAAACTGCATTTGATAACGAGGCCAAGTCGATTCTGTGTTTCTGTGTCAGCGCGGAGATCAGCGGGACGTACAACGCAGCTATCACTGCCCGCGAATTGTTGCCCGACCACGATATTCACGCACACTCTCGCTCGGTCAAGGGTATATGGCAATCGCCGCCGCCGAAGCCATTCATCGCGGCGCAACGGTGGAAGAAGCCATTGCCGTCGCAGAGTCGCTACGCGAACGCACGCACGTCTACGCGGCGTTGGCAACGCTCAAATATCTGGCGATGAGCGGGCGTGTCGGTCATTTGGCAGCCGGGATGGCAAATCTGTTGAACATCAAGCCCATCCTCACAGTCAGAGACGGCAAACTCGACATGCTCGAAAAGGTGCGCACCCAGCACAAAGCCTGGGAACGTGTCGTCGAATTGACCGTGGAGAGCCTGGCTGGACGTCCCATTGAACGCATAGGCATCATCCACGTCAATGCGCCAGAGAAGGCGCGCGAGTTCGAAGCGCTCCTGCGCGAACAGATACCGTGCCCTGCCGACGTCATCACCGCCGAATTTACGCCGGGGCTGTCCATTCACTCCGGGACCGGTATCGTTGGTGTGGTCGTCGTCGCTGGGATGTAAAAAAAGGAGAATTGCGATGGACAAGATCATTGGCTATTGTGGACTGAACTGCGCGGAGTGTCCGGCTTATCTCGCCACCCAATCGGGCGATCCGGCGGCGCTGGAGCGTGTGGCGGCGGAATGGCGCGTGGCGTTCAACGCACCCGACATGACTGCGGAGTCGATTATCTGTGATGGTTGCCTGGCAAGTATCGGCGGGCGGCTGGCCGGCTACTGCGGCATGTGTGAGATTCGCGCCTGCGCTTTGGAGCGCAATGTCGTCAGTTGCGCATTCTGTACGGATTACGGCTGCGCCAAGCTGGAGGGTTTTCTCGCGGGTGCGCCAAACGCGCGAGAGACGCTAGAGCAGTTGAGGGCGGCGTAAGATGGGCGAGCGCTTCGAAAACCGCGACATGGCCGGAACGTTGTTCCATAACGTCAACCTGTACGGAACGACGTTCGATGACGTCAACCTGGAGAATGCGCGCATCTACAACGCCAATCTCAGCAAGATGACCATCGACGACGCCAACATCACCGGGCTGACGATCTTCGGTGTGCGCGTGGACCTG
>JAKJAB010000170.1 GCA_022707725.1 Chloroflexota bacterium
TCGGCGCACCACAACAGGCGCTTGCACAGCAGCAACCGCCGTCACAACAAGACTCAGGGTTGGACCTGGGTGACATTCTAGGACGCCTACTCCCTGCTGGATTGGCTTACATGCAGGCCCAACAAGCGGGCGCGGACCCGACAACAAAACGGCTGGCTTTCATCCGCGCATTGTTGGGCGCACGCCCCAATCAGTCACAGACACCGCGCCAGGCCGCGGGCACCGTTATCGCACAGAGTATTTTGCAAGCCTTGATGGCTCGCTAAACATCATTTACGTACCCATATAGGAGGATTTGAAATGCCGGAAGATAAGGTTAAGAAACCCAAAAAGGGCTTGTTGAATATGATGGTGGACGCCGTGACGAACCGCGACGAGAAGGAAGCAGCGGCGGCCGCCGCTGCCGAAGCCGAAGCGGAAGCCAAGCGCAAGGCAGCGGCTCTCGAGGAAGAAACCCGTCGTAAGATCGCTGAGAAACGCGCTAGAGAAGCAGAGGCTAAAGAAGCTGCCGAGAAGAAGGCAGCCGAAGCGACAGAAGCTGCACGCGTCGCCGCTGAAAAAGCGCGCGCAGAGGCCGCGGCCCGCGAAAAAGCGCGCCTGGAAGCCGAAGCCCGTGAAAAAGCGCGCAAGGAAGCCGAAGCCCTCGCCAAAGTGCGCGAGTTCGAAGCCAAGCGGGAGGCCGAAATGGCCGCTAAAAAGGCTGAAATCGAGGCTAAAGCTGAAGAAGCCAGGAAAGCCGCTGAGGAAGCCGCCAAGCTCGTCTACGTCGTGCAGCCCGGCGACAGTCTGAGCAAGATCGCCAAGGAAAAGCTCGGCAACGCCAGCCGCTGGCCCGAAATCCACGAGTTGAACAAGGACAAAATCTCCGATCCCAACATAATCCGCGTTGGGCAAGAATTGCGTCTGCCCAAGTAATCGAAATACGTGTGCTCCGCACAGCCCCTCGACGATGTCGAGGGGCTTTTCTATGTAAAGCGTCGAATTGTCTCTACGCGGGTCTGCTGTAAAATGATGGCGTTTCATACCAACAAAGACGAAGCGGTGATTCTCCATTGTCACCACGAATCTTCACGAATCCGCGCTAATTCTGGTGATTACTCGTGAAAATACGTGCAGATTCGAGGTTTTATTATCGGAGGTGCTTTAGTATGAAAATTACCGATGTTCAAGCCTGCGTGATTGTCCGCCACGAGCCGGATAGCGGCGGCAGTGTGTGGACGTTCGTCCGCGTGTATACCGACGCGGGGATTGTGGGCACGGGGGAGTGCAACTCCGCCTCGGCGATTTCCGGCTTCGCCGTCAAAAACGCTATCGAGGTCATGAAACGCTTCCTCATTGGCAAAGACCCGACCAACATCGGCCCGCTCTACGAGATGCTGCGCCGCTTCGGGCGCTACGGCGGCACGTCCGATCCGCCCATCATCTTCGCCATCACCGGCATCGAGAACGCGCTCTACGACATCACCGGCAAGGCGCTCGGCGTGCCGGTCTACAAACTGCTCGGCGGCAAGTACCGCGACAAGATTCGCCTCTACGCCGACTTGCACGCTGGCGACGACGAGTCGCCCGCCGCCTACGCGGCCAAAGCGCAAGAGGTGATCGAAGGGGAAGGGTACAGCGCGGTCAAGTTCGACGTAACGCAAATTCACGTCCCGCAAGCGGTAAGCGGCAATTTATCTCTACACGCCGGTCTTCTATGAAGGTTATTTTCAGATCTAGCACTCTGAAAGTACGCTGCATTTCCTCAATGGTTGGATCTTCCAATCCAGCATAGCAGTCATCGGCAAAGATAATTTCAATAGCTTCTATCTCCTCGTCGGTTAGCGTTCCCGATGCTATTTCTTCTTCCAGACTGCCTTGCTCTTGGGTCAACTTTTCATAACGAGCATTGACTTCATCCATATCTATTTGCAGCAATTCCCCCACGCGCCCCTGTGCTTTTCGCAGGGCTTGTTTAAGTTCAAGAGCCTCCTTGTCACACGCCTCAAGCAACCCCTTGATATGTTCCAACCGCTCTCGTTTGGGTTGTAGTGCATTAAGCTCAGCCTGTTGCGCAGCCTTAAGTCGTTGTCGGCGTTTGACCGGATCCTTTACCAGATCAGTTATATATTCCCAAGCAAGGGGCACAAGTACGTCTTCTCTAACACTCTTTGTGTCATTACATAGCCTTTGTCCATTAATGTCCAGATCGTGTCGGCTTGCGCGTGTACAGCGATAGATGCGCCGTCTATGCACAAATAAGCCAGCCATAGCGCGACCACAACGACAAAACACACGCCCTGTTAATAAGTAATTTTGCCTGCGATTGCGCCGCGCCATACGTTTATTGTACTCTTTGTTCTCCTGGGCGAGTTGGAACTGTTCACAGCTTACAATGGCGGGGACCTTGACAGTAATCACAGGCTCAGTGGGGTTCTTTTCCCTTTTACCACAAACCATGCGCGTATTACCCCATTGCCATTCCCCCATGTATGCTGTGTTAGATAGTATCCTACTCACAGTAATGGCATTCCAATGGGTGCCGTGGGTGACAGTGTGTTTATTTGCACCAGGCGCTTTTATGCCCGCCGCTGTCAGGCGTTTGGCTATTGCCAGTATGGCTAGAGGCTTACCAGATTCTTCACCCACTGTGTACCAGTCAAAAATCAACTTAACGGTTACCGCGTCCTGATTGATCTCGAGATTGCCGTCGTTAAAGTCGTAACCATAAGGGGTTGTAGTAGGGGATACCACAAGACCGCTTTTCGCCTTTCCATTTTTGCCGCGTTTCATCCGCTCAGCGATCTTTTCGCGCTCATCACTACCTGCCCATCCTCGGATTACCAAAAGGATATCATTCTCGCTTTTTACCTTACCGATGTCGCAAAAGTGCAATTCTATTCCTGCTCGTAACCACTGACGCGCTGTGATGAGTAATTCGACTGTATCACGAAAAAGCCGATCAACCTGGTATACTATAACAGCATCCACTGCGCCCGCATCGATAAGGGCTTGTACCCTGCGTCCTTCCGGTCTATCCGCTATGGGCGTAATTCCGCTGATATCATCCTGAAATTCTCCAACCAGAGTAAATAGCTGCACTTCGACATATCGTCGACAAGCTGCTAACTGTGAGGGTAGACTGTATCCTCTGTCGGCTTGATCTTCAGTGCTTACTCTAGCATACACAATCGCTCTCTTTGTCATTATTTCTGCTCCTTATGAATTTGTAGTTATGTCCTTTCCCTTGACCGTCATCATCCGAAAAGATAGATAAGCCGGATAATCATAGAATTAAGTGCCCGGTTCATCTTTCATTCCCGTCATCTCCTATCACCTCCCACTGCCGCACCCCTGTCCGTTGCGACATTCCCTCCCACGGCAAGCCATAGTCCGGCAACGCTGGTTGCTGAGGCTGCTGCGGAATCTGCATAATGATCGGCGGGATCGTCATCTGCTGGGGCGGTGGTTGGCGCTGTCCACGCCGGGCCAACACAAATATCAGCAGTCCGATAATGGCCAGCAAGGGCACGCCCGCTAACAGCAGTCCAATGATCAGCGCCAGCGTGTCGTCGCTGAGCCGCTGCACGACGACCACTGCTGTCACCACCGCAAACACCACGCCGACCAGGGCCAGAAATCGTCCCAAGCGTTGGCCCAATCGTGGCCGCTCCTCGTAATAGTCATAGCCGTTGTCTCGAATACGCATTGTTTCCTCTCCTGCCGGTGAAAATCTTCTTCTTCCCCGATTTCTACGCCCCATACCCCTGTTTCACACGAATAAGGGCCGTAGAAGTTCACGAAGAAGAAGTAGTGAGACGGTCAATCGCCGCCTGCGTCATCTGCCAGTGCCAGCCTCCGGCTGACACGTCTTCGCCAAAGAGATAGTGCAGAGCTTTGCTCTTGCTGCCCCATTCGCCACCGTGCTGCGCCCACCAGGGCCGGAGTCGTTCAGCCAACTGCTCAATGTCGTCAGAAGATGCCGGTGCTTCCTCCTCAGTCACTTCAGGCTCAGGCAAGGCCAGGTGCGACATCGTGGGAAAATGCCCATTGCCCGGCAGATCTTGCACTGTGCTGTACGCGGCCTGGAAGCGCGTGATCTGCTCACCACACACCGCCAGGAAGTCACCACGCCCCTGCAAGCGTTCCGCGCCGGTGCCACCACGCCCAGCGGCGATACGCGCATCGTCGGCGCTGACGACCTTACCCACCACTCGTAACGGGAAGTTGGCGCGCACGATGCCGGACAGGATCGCTGCCGAGGGCCGCTGCGTGGCGGCGATCAGGTGTAGTCCGGCTTCGCGTCCCCGCTGCACCAGGCGTTCCAATGGCGCGCTCACCCCGTCGCCGCTCATCACCAGATCAGCCAGTTCGTCGATGCACACGACGATGCGCGGCAAGGTCTCGCCGCGCTGGTCACGGACCGTCAGCAGGCGCACGAGGGAGCGCAAGGCTTCCACTGCGGCGGCCGGCTCAGTGATGACCGGGCGCACCAGATGCGGGGCGTTGAAAGACGCCGGAAACGTACGTCCCTTCGGATCAATGAGCAGCAAACGCACAACCTCCGGGGTGTTACCGATGAGCAAGCTGGCCGCAATGGTACGCAGCAGTACCGACTTGCCACAACCGGTTGTCCCAGAGATGAGGATGTGCGCCACGTCAGGGGACGGCAATCGCGCCAGTAAAGGAGTGCTGTGCTCATTCAAGCCGAGCAAGGCCGTAGCAATGGGCAGCGGTGATACATCCTGCAGGACACCGGCCAACGTCACCGGACGCGGATCGGGGTGGTCGAATTCCAGGATGACACCTTCGACGCCGCGGCTGAGGCGCACCTGGGGCACGCGCAAGCCCAGCGCCAAATCCTCGCTCAGGCGTTGGATGCTGGCAAAGCGCACGTGGGGCGCGGGTTGCACGTAGAAGCGGATCAACCGCGGCCCCACCGTGCCGCCAGTTACACGCCCTGGCGTGCGATGTGCGCCCAGGACCGACTCCACCAGATCGGCACGTAATTCGAGATACGGTCGTAGACTACGCATTGGCTAACCTCCTCTTGTTCATAGCCCCAAGTTATCCAGCGCATCGGCCAGGTCGGGGTCTTCGATAGGTTGGGGCGCGGGAGTACCAAGGGTTACCCCATCCGCCAACCGCTGTTCCACTGCTTGTACTGCGCGGTACACATCGGCCAACGTCACCTGGGATGCATCATAGAGATTCCGCAACGCGGCGCGCACTGTCTCGCTCTGATTGTCCTGGGCATCTAGCCAGGCCAGCAGCGTCGCATCGCGTTGGGTATCCAGAGTAAATGTGCGTCGTACTAGCATTGTGGCCTCCTCATTGTTAATACTTTTTCATACTTCTTGGTGTCAGGCAGTATGAAAAAGTATTACTTGCCCCACAAACGGCGCGCTAGCTTCCAGTAGCCCAGCGCGTTGCCGTAAATCGGCTCGGCGACGACCTGCGCGTGCGGCCAGTGGCGTTGGATGTGCGTCCCCAAGAGCAGTGCCCCGCCTCCGGTTAGGCGAATGGCATCCAGCGTGGCTCCACCGTTCCACAGGTGCGAGGCTTCGCTGAGAATCTGCCCGGCCAGGTCAGCGGCCAGGTCATCTACGACGGTCGCAAAGTCGGCCACGGGTTCGCCGTAGTAGCGGATGCTGCGGGCCTGGATTGCGGCGGCTAGTTGGTGATCGCGCAGATCGTCCAAGCCCGGATAGGCTTGGGCTAGCCATTGGCGCACGGCGCGCACCAGCGTCCAGCCGCCGACGTTCACGCTGGCGGTCTCACGCCCGATCTCGGAGAGACGGCTGACACTGAGTAAGTTGCAAGTCTTGCCGCCGATGTCGATGAGGCCCACAGCAGCGTGTGCCAGGTCAGGGCGCTGAATCTGTCCGTGTTCGTCGAGGACTTCGGCCAGGAGCGAGCCAAAGGGCTGCGGGATGACGCGCGCGTTGGTGACGCGCAGGAGTTGCCCCCGGCGGCCTTCGCGCTGCACGCGATGCTCTCCCAAGAGACGTTCCTGTACTTGCGCCTTGTCGCTGTAGAAGGCGACGGGCAGACCGGTTACCAGGTCTATGTCCACGGCTGTAGCAGTCGTTAGTTCGGTGAGGGCCGCGTGGAACAAAGTCAGCCATTCATCGCTCTCGATCCAGCGGCGGTCCTCGCGGCGGTTGAGGAAGCGTGACTGGTTCACCGCTTCTTCGCCGATGAGGGCGTGGGTGGGCGTGACGAGGACGAGAGCTGCCTCGCTATTGCCATTCAGGGCAAAGTTGGCGCGGTCGGGAGTGCCGACCACTGAAAGGAACGTGGTGCGGCGACGCTCGGTCACCGCTTTGGTGGCATTGTAGCCAATGTCGATTCCAGTGTACATATCAAGACCTCCTTGAGTTGATTTGGGATTAGCTTCGGGTTACAGGCAAACAAAAACGGCCTACCGTGCCGTTGTCTGGCATAGGTAGGCCGTCATATTCCCTGTAACGCTAAGTCCTAGAGCTGCATTGCCTCAAGGAGGTGTTGTACGCCAGCAAACTGGCGCAACTACACCGTTGCGTTCATGGTATAATCAGGGTAGCCCACCGTTGGTTCAGTCAACGGTCGGGTTAGCGTCTGGTGGGTGTTGGTCGCACCCACCAGGCGTGCCCTTAAGTTATGCTTCAGTTGTTAAGACTTCGTCTTCAGATTTGGATTGCGCGGCGCGTCCGTCTAGCCACCGCTGTCCCTCTTCATATGGAATCAACCAGGCATACCCAAACTTACGTGCTCGAATGATGCCATTTCTGCACATCCGCCGAATGTACGCAGCACTGATGCCTGCCTTTTGCGCAAGTGCCTCAACAGTCCATTCTTGAGAATCCGTTGTTTCCATTTGGCTTGATTCCATACCAGTATTATAGTTCCAATCTCAGAACTGTCAAGCCCCAATTTCTGCCAAACCGGTAATTTCATCGCCTACCTACACTATTCACCTGTTAACGTCCCCTTGCCGTGTGTGACTGCGCCGTCAACGCCCGTTTGACATTTCTGCCAATTCCTCTACAACTGACGGTAGTAGTAACACAACACTCCTTATCCTACTCGCAAACGCTTCCGATGATGTCGCGGCATGTTACGAATTTTTCATCACTCGCTGCCGGAAAATTCGTCGCTCAGTGACGGATTTTTCCACACAGAAATGAGGTGACAAAATGTCAAAACAGACCGAAAAAAACAGTGAGTTTGCGGCCTTGGCTGATCGGGGCATCCGCGCCTACCAACACGCGGAGCAATTGAGGCTGATTGGGATGGCGGACCAATA
>JAKJAB010000171.1 GCA_022707725.1 Chloroflexota bacterium
CGTAGCCCTCGTTATCGAGGTATAAAGCGCGTAAACTGGGATACTTCTCCATATCCAGACGGAAGCGGCATTTCTCCTCCGGGCAATTCAAACAACGCTCTGTGCGCCGTGTCAGGCCGTAACGGAGCGCCGTCTCCGGCGTGTAGAAGCGCCGTTGACCCTGGGCGAACACCGATTCGGGCACGGTCGAGAGCAGCCAGTTGATCAAATCGAAGTGGTGGGTGGCCTTGTGGACCATCAGCCCGCCGGAGTTGGCCTTGTTGCGGTGCCAGCGCCGGAAGTAATCCGCGCCGTGGCGGATGTCGAGCATCCAGTGGAAGTCCACCGAAATCACGTCGCCGATCACGCCGGACATCAGCAGCGCCTTCACCTGCGTGCGCGGCGGCGAATAACGATAGTTGAACGTCACCGTGCACGTCTTGCCCGTGCGCTTTTGCGTGTCGATGATGCGCTGGCACTTCACCTCGTCCGTCGTCATCGGTTTCTCGGTGATCACGTCGCAGCCCAGCTCCATCGCCCGGCAGATGTACTCGTCGTGAAAACTGTCCTTTGTGGTGACGATGACCGCGTCGGGCCGGCGCTCGGCGATCATTTGATCGAACTGCGCGGCATGATAGCCCTTGACGTCGTAGCCCCACTCGCGGGCGTGCTCGCGGGCATAGTTTACGCGACCTTCGTTTACATCGCACACGGCGAGCATTTCCGAAGTCTCGGCATACGTTGCAATGACTGCCCGCGTGTACATGGCCGAACGTCCGCCCAGCCCTACCTGCACATAGCGTTTTCTCCCCATGTCCAAGCTCCTAAGTCGTTTGATGATTGTCCCTAATCATCGCATGAAAATGAAGCTAGTCAATTTGCGTGATTGACATTCATAGCATATCAGTGTATCCTCATGTTGCAAATGCAGGTTGTCTTTTGGCTGAGAAAGTGGCTTTCTGTTGACGTCGGAGCGTTCACTATGTCGCCCATCCAGAAGAAAATTTGCCTGCTCGGTGATTTTGCCGTTGGCAAAACCAGTCTGGTGCGTCGTTTTATCGAAGGTGTTTTTGATGACAAGTACCTGAGCACCATCGGCGCGCGCGTCAGCCGCAAGGTTCTGACGGTGCACGGTGTTCCTTTGACGTTGCTGGTGTGGGATCTGGCTGGCGAAGAGAAGTTCGCCAGGGTGATGCACAGCTACTATCGTGGTGCAGCAGGCGCTATTCTGGTGTGTGACTTAACGCGCGCCGAGACATTCCCTTCGTTGAAAGACTATGTTCAGGCTTTCTGGGGTGTCAATCCCCGCGCCCCCGTTGTTGTTGTTGGCAACAAGGTTGATTTGTTGGAGCAGCGCTTCATTAGCGACGCTGAACTGGCTGAGGTTGCAGCAGAATTGAACGCCTTCTGGTTGACCAGCAGCGCCAAAACTGGTGAAAATGTGCAAGGACTGTTCGAGCAACTTGGCGGACAGCTTCTTGATCAGCAGAATCATATCGATGGCATAGAACTCTAAAGAAAGGAGCACAGCAGATGGCAGATCAAGTCCCCCCTCCGATTCCCCCGACAACCCCTGAAAAAAAGCCCGTCCCGCAACCGGCAGCGCCCGCGAACGGTGAACTTGAACGTGTGCGAGAAATCATCCTGGGACCCGACCTTGCCCGCCAGAGAATCCAGGGCGCGGAAGTCGACCGCCTGCGCCAGGTCATCTTTGGCGAGCAGATGGAGGAGTACGAACGGCGTTTTGCCGATGTACGCCGGGAAATGGAGCGCATCCTCTCGGACATGCGGGCAGTGCAGGATTCGGTTGCCGAGTTCGAGAAGAACCAGACCAAGCGCATCGAAGCCCTGGAACGCGACATGCGCCGCGCCCACGATGAACTGCGTCGCGATGTGGATCGCCTCGGCAGCCGTGAGACCGCCTTACAGCAACTCGTGACCCGCGCGCAGCAACAAGACCTGCAAAGCAAGACCACGCAAGAGGCACTCCAGGAACTCCGTGCTGCCCAGAGTCAATATGAGAACGAGGTGCGTACCGTGAAATCCACGCTCAGCGAAAACCGCGACCAGCAAGAACGCCGGCTCGACGGCCTTAAGCGCGAAGTGCGCCAGGCCGAAGATGACCTGCGCGCGGAACTGCGCCGCGTCACCGACCGGCTGGGCGACCAAAAGACGGATCGCAAAGCCCTGGCGGCGATGCTGATGGAAGTCGCCACACGATTGGAGACCGGCAGTACTGTGACCGGCCTGTTGGAGGGATTATCCACAGCCGCTAAGGATTAGCGTCGATGTCGTTTATGCCGCCCCCCACAGACGAGGACGCGGAAGGCGCGGGCCTTCGAGAGCTGCGCAACGTCATCCTCAAGCCGGGTGCACTGGTCGACAAGATCAGTCCGGTCATCGCGGATGTACTCACAGAGCAGATCAAGCACTCCGGCGATGAGATTGCCCAGGCCATTGCCCCGGTCATCGGCGAAGCGATCCGGCGGCAGGTCTACAGCGCCCGCGAGGACATCATCGATGCGCTGTACCCCGTCATTGGCCAGACGATCAACCGCGCCGTCACCGAAGCCCTCCGCGACCTGGCCCGCAACGTCGACCAGCGCGTGCGCCGGAGCGTCAGCCCGCAAAGCGCGGTCAAACGTTTCAGGGCGCGCTTGCAGGGCGTCTCCGGCGCCGAATACGAGCTTCGAGAGGCGCTCCCCTTTACCGTCAACGAGATTTTCCTCGTCCAGCGCGACTCCGGCGTGTTGATTCACCACCTCACGCGCGACCCCGAAGCGCCGCCGGATCGTGACCTGGTCAGCGGGATGTTGACCGCAATCCGCGACTTCGCGCGCGATGCGCTGGGCGATCAGGACAGCGGTGAGCTGGATGCCATCGATTACCAGGCGCAGAAAATCCTCCTGGAAGCCGGCGGCGCGGTGTACCTGGCTGTCGTCATCGACGGGATCGAGCCGCCGGGCTTTCGCCAGCAGATGCGCGAAGTCCTGACGTCCCTTCAGGAAGGGCGTTACGCCGATCTCAAATCCTACGATGGCAGCGATGAAGAAATTGCCAAAACCGCCTCACGTTTGCTCTCTGGACTTTCATCCGCGCCGCCGGAGAAGCCACAGGGGGCGCTTTCACTGTCGCAGCGGCTGATCCTTATCGCGTTGATTCTGCTGGTTGCATTGCCGCCGCTGCTCGGCTGTGGATGGTGGATTTGGCACGTGGAAAACCGCCTGGCGTCCCTCGCCGTATTGCCGCCCACCGCCACTGCGACCGCCACGCCCACCCCCACACCGACGGCAACGCCGACGTCCACGCCCACCTCCACCTCCACCGTCACCCCCACCGCGACTGCCACACCGACGCCCACCGCCACCCCCACGGCGACTTCGACGGCGACGCCTACAGCGACGGCGACGGCGACCGCCACGCCCACCGCTACCGCCATGCCGACGGTCACGCCCACGCCTTCGCCCTACAGCGGTGTGATGATCGGCAATGTCTTCTTGCGCGACGCCCCTGACGGTGCGCGCAGTGGTGCCGTGGCGCGGCTGGGTGACTACGTCGAAATCCTGGCGCAGTACGGCGACTGGTACAGAGTGCGCGTCAAATCGGCCCAACAAGCCGACATCGAAGTGGCCGGTTGGGTACAGGCACGCTGGGTCACGCTGCTCAAGCCTGTCCCATCCGCCTACATCACGCCTACTGTGACACCATGATCGATCTGGAATTCTGGCAAACCGCGCTTCGGGAGATGCACATGGCGTACGCCTTGCTGGATCTCGAGCAGTGCATTGTTGCCCACGATGCGTTGTTCGCCGCATGGTGTGCTACCGGGCAGGGCAATTTGATCGGGCAGCATGTGTTCGATGTGCTGCCCGAATTCTACGGGCAGGACATTCGCGCCGGTTGTGCCGGAACCATCCCCCCGCCCGCCGTGCGCGTCGAAAATGTGAACCGGCTAACATCCTCTGGCGAGGTGCGTTATTTCAATTTGATCCTCTTGCCGTGTGACCGGGGCCTGGATGCGACATTTTTAGTCTTGATCGCCGACGTCACCGAGCAAGGATGTTACATGCAGGAGTTGATGCAAGGCCGCAACGAACTGCGCTTGCTCAGACAAGAGATGGCGCGCCTAAACGAGCAGCTCGACTTTCTTTTGCGTCATTACGTCTCACCCGATGTGGCCGAAGCGTTGGTCAAAGGTACGCTGCGCCCGGAGTTGGGAGGCGAGTTGCACGAAGTCTCGATTCTCTTTGCCGATGCGCGGGATTTCACCGCCATCGTCGGGACCCTGCCCGCCGAGCGCGTGATGACCATCCTGAACGATTACCTGAGCGTCATCGTGGACGCAATTGATCACTATGGGGGAACGATCAACCAGTTCCAGGGTGACAATGTGATGGCGATTTTTAACGCACACAACGATCAGCCTGATCATGCCACCCGTGCGGTGCGAGCCGGGATCACCATCCAGCAGCAAATCTTTACCTACCAGGCACAGCGTCCTGAAACCGAGCGCTGGTTCCACTTTGGTGTGGGGATCGATACCGGCCTGGCGATCGTGGGGAACAGTGGCGCGCGCTGGCGCTATACCTACACGGCCATCGGCAACGCCACGAACCTGGCGGCGCGCATCACCGCAGCGGCTCCTGCCTACGAAGTGTGGATCAGCCAGAATACCCTTGACCAACTGGATGGAACGTTTTCTGTGACTCCACTTTCGCCGACCTATTTCAAAGGCAAGGACAAACCAGTGGCGGTTTTTCGTGTGGACGTCCCGCTGCCTGCTCGCGGTTGACAATTCAATTCAAGTGGGTATAATTCCACGTGTAGGATGTTGTAAGGTTCCACACTCGTGCCTATATCGCAAACGTCTGGACTTACCATCCAGGCGTTTTCCTTATAAACGGCTGTGAACCTTGCACAAGAAATACCATCAGTAACTGAAAGGAAGAAAAGGAACAATGAGTGAGCGTGAAGTTGGTGTGGTGAAGTGGTTCAATGCCTCCAAAGGCTACGGTTTCATCTCCCGTGAGGGTAAAGATGATGTGTTTGTGCATTACTCGGCGATCGAGTCCGAAGGATTCAAGACCCTGGACGAGGGACAACGCGTCGAGTTCTCCGTTGAAAGAGGCGACAAAGGGTTGCAGGCGACTCACGTCACGACCCTGTAATGCACGTACTGCTCGATTGTTGTTGCGTATAAGCATAAAAAAGGCCACCCGGTTTGCCGGGTGGCCTTTTTTGCTGGCACTGTCGAACTAAGAACCTATCCGAGAATTCGCCGTTGACGCGCCAGAAATGGTCGAAAGCATAATTTCCGGATAGACTAATACTTTCTGCCCCAGTCTTCATTACCCCAGTCCCTGACCGCGCCCATCACGCGTCCTGCGACCAGGCCGAATACGATCAGTATCCCCCCCACAATTTGCGCCCACTGGGCCTGCACCATAATGTTGATGACCACCGCCACCAGCAGGCCAATCAAAGCGCCGATCAGCATATACTGCCATTTCGCCGGGAGGTCCAGAAGGATGCTCTTCGCTGTGATCTTCTTCCGTGTAGGCGCTGTTTGGTCACGAGGCGCTGTTGCCGCGCGCGTTCTTTCGCTGTGGGATCGCGTGTCTGTAATTGCTCATCGCGGAGACGTTGCAGTCGCCTGATTTCGTCCTCTTGCTTGTTCATGGATCACCTCACTGGTTCTGGCTTGCGGGTCTATGCTTAGTATAACATAAAACTACATCTATACGCATCAGTAACCCTTGCGAAGGTTTTATCCGCAACCCTTGCAAGGGTGGCCTAAATAGCGTTGACATCCCTTTGAATGATGTTATCATTGCCTTGTTGCTAAAGGGTCGTGATGGAAAAGTTACGCAAGCAGAAGCCAATCTATACTGTCCTGATTGCCATCATCGTGGCGACCATCCCCTGCTACTGTCTGGGGTTTGTGGCGTTGGCCGTGCGGCCTACACCGCCGACGCCTGCGCCAACCGCCACACCAACGCTGACGCCCGAACCCGGCACGACGAACACGCCTTACCTCGTTGGCCCTGGCGAGGGCAATGACAACCGGACATTACCGCCCACACCGACGCAGTGGTTCCCGCCCACGCGCACGCCGACGCCTACCCCTTCGAACACGCCGACCACCACGTTGACGCCGACCGAGACGCCGACCGGCACGCCGCCCCCAAGCGCTACACCGACACCCACCAGTACCTCTACGCCGACCGGGACGCCTACCTCCACGCCAACTGTGACGCCCACGCCCACCCTCACGCCGACGGTTAGCCCCACGCCGACGGATACGCCCACACCGACGCCGACCGAGACGCCAACCGGCGAGTCGCCGCCGCCCGAGACGTTCACGCCAACGCCGACCGATACTCCCACTGCACCCTGAAAGGATACCTGTGGAATCAACGTTCGAATTACTCAAAGCTTTCACCGAAGCGCCTGGCCCTTCCGGGCGCGAGAATGTGGTCCGCGATGCGATTGCCGCGCGTTGGACACCCCTGGCCGACGAGATTCGCGTGGACGCGATGGGCAGCCTGATCGCGTTGCAGCGCGGCAGCGGCCCGGAGCCGCGCCCCGCGGTGATGGCCGCCGCCCACATGGATGAGATTGGCCTGATCGTGACCGGCATCGAGGGCGACTTTTTGCGCGCGCACTCGCTCGGCGGCATCGACCGGCGCGTGCTCCTGGGGCTGGACGTGCTCGTCCACGGCAAGCGTGTCTTGCCGGGCATCATCGGCAGCCGTCCGCCGCACGTGCTCACCGCCGCCGAACGCGAGAAAATCATCGCTTGGGAAGAAGTCTACGTCGATACCGGACTGCCGGGTGACGAACTCGCCTCGCTGGTGGTCGTCGGCGACCACATTACCTTCGACCGCGAATTGCTGGCGCTCAAGAATGACCGGGTCGCCGGTAAGGCGCTCGACAACCGCGCTTCGGTCGTCGCCGTCACGCTGGCGCTGCAAGCCTTGCGCGCGCGCGACCACGCCTGGGATTTCTATGCCGTTGCCACCGTCCAGGAGGAAGTTGGCATCAAGGGCGCGATCACCAGCGCCTACGGCCTCGCGCCGGAGATCGCCATCGCCCTGGACGTGACCTTCGCGCCGCAGCACGACGACGAGGGGCCGGGAACGTTCGCCCTGGGCAAAGGCCCGACCATCGCCGCTGGCCCGAACTTCCACCCGCAGGTGGTGGAACGCTTGCAGGCCGCCGCCAAAGCCGAGGAGATCCCCAACCAGTTCGAAGCGGTGCCTGGCGGCAGCGG
>JAKJAB010000172.1 GCA_022707725.1 Chloroflexota bacterium
GAAGCCCTGTAGAAAAGGGCCCCGGTACAGCGTCAGAACCTCGCGCAGGGCCTCCGCTGATGGAGCTGCCTCACATGCGGTGGTCCTCTCGCGGAATGCCACGGCGTCTACCCAGATCCCCGCCTGCGGATTCAGTTGCACGCAAGAACGATCGGTCAGTAGAAACGGGATGGCGGCGTCCCGGTCGTGCAACATGCTGCGCAGGTTTGACAGGGCAAAGCGCAGTGCGCTCAATGCCCCGGCGTCGGTGCGCTCCGGCCAGAGCCTCTCGGCCAGGAGCTGCCGGGGATGCGGCTGGGCGGTCTCCATCGCCAGGTAGGACAGCAGCGCGCTCGTCTTGCCCGCTGCCAGGGGCAGGGGCGGCTCGTCGTCCAGGCGGAATTGGACGTTCCCCAAGAGATAGATCGTCAATCTGCTCAGTGTGATGCTCCCTCTGCGTTGTACTTGCGGAATCGTGAGGCTGTGGCACTGAATTCATTATAAATCCAAGCCCAGAATATGCTCAAACGCACGTTTGACGCACGCTCGCGGTGTATTATGGAAAGCATGACTTTAGCACCTGGCTATAAATCCTACATTTTGCGCGTCTGGCAGGTAGAGCGGGATGACCAACCGACGTTGGCCGCCGTGTTGGAAGATTGCCAAACCAGCCAACGTCAGACGTTCCCCAGTTTGGCGGCGCTGGTGGAATTTCTGGAGACGGGCAAGTTGCCCACCCCGTTAGCGGCGCATAAGTCCCAGTCTGATGTGTTCGATGACGCCTGGACAGACGGCGAAACGTAGCGCGCTGTCAGGCCTGGGTGGAGGGGAGTGCGGTTTGACTCTCGACTACTTACGGAGGATTAGATAATGAAGCGCTGGCATGAGTCATTAAGCCGTGTGTTGATCGTCGTCGGCATGTTGCTCACGGTGATGGCCGGAGGACTGTCTGCTGTCCGGGCAGCCGATGCCGGTGATCCGCTGCAGGCCGTGCAAGAGGCATGGGCGCGGGCCGCACAAGCCGGGGCCTACCAGTTCCGCACAGAAATTGTCCAGACGACCTACCCCGCGCCGGCGCTCGCGAATGTGGGGCGCAGCAGCCGCGTGGAAAACGTGTACCTCGAAGGCCAGACTGACACGGTCCAACGCCAGTTCCTGATGACCTTGTGGAACGAGGGCGGCAACGCGCTGAACGGGCAGGACGGCGTCGAGATCCGCCTGGAGGGCGACAAGACGTATGGCCGCACGAGCGGCGGCGAGTGGCAAGAGATGCCCGATTTCGCCGGCGCATTCGCCCCTGGCAACGATTTGATGGCGTATCTGGCCGGCGTCAAGGACGTGGTCGAGATGGGCGCATCGGTCAGTCTGCCAGACTCGCCTTATGCTGTCTACGCCACCCAATACGCCTTCACGCTCGATGGGCCGAGCCTGGCGCGTTACGTGCGCGATCAACTGGAAGAGGAACTGACGCGCAAAGGGGAACTGCCTGTCGGGATCACGCTGGACGTGTCCAATGTTTACCATGAGGCGACGGGTGAGGGCATGGTGTGGGTGGGGGCAGACGGCTTGCCGCTGCGCTTATCGCTTCACATCCTATATCCGTCCCAGGCCAACGGCGAGCAGATCGAGGCCGAGCTGCAGACCGATTTCAGCGCCTTCGCCGCGGCTCAGGCCCCTGGGGCGGCGAAGGCGCTCGCTGCCGCTTTGGGCCTGCCGCGCACGGTCAATGATTGGCAGACCGCCGGGGCCCGCAGCGGTCTGGGGCTGGGGGTGCTCGGCATGGCCCTCGTGCTCGTCACGCGCCGTCGCTCGCGGGTCGTATATGCCGCGATTGTGGTGACGGTGGTCCTCTCGATGATTGTCGCCCCGCTGTTCAACAGCCTCCAGGCGGCGGCGTTTATGGATGAGCAGGCGACCCAGCAAGCGGCTTTTGAGCAACAGCAGGCTGAACAGACGCAATATGCCGAGGCGCAGGCCCAACAGGCCGATCCCGCCTGGAATCCCAACCAGGACCCGCTGCAGAATATTGAACAGCCGGTCGTCGCGCCGCCCGCATCGCTCCCCCTGAAGGTCACGTTGAGCCAGGCCAGCGCGGAAGACGATCCTTACAGCCAATGTACGGATAAAGAGAAGACGACTGATTCAGACAATGACTTGCTGACCGATTGCCAGGAAAGCGTGATCGGCACCGGGCCCACGAACCGGGATACCGATAGCGATGGGCTGTGGGATGGATGGGAAGTCCTGCGCCTGGGCACTTCCCCCACCGACCTCGATACCGACGGCGACGGCATCAGCGATAACCTGGAAGTCGTCGGCTTTGTCTATCAGGACCAGCACTGGTACAGCAATCCCAACAAGGCGGACACAGACAAGGACGGGCTGGCCGATAACCTGGAATGTCCTGAACGCCGCACGGTCAATGGCGTGACCCCGGGCGTGGACACGGCCTGCCGCGACACCGATGGCGACGGCGTCCCCAACCTGTTCGATCTCGACAGCGACGGCGATCAAGTGCCCGATCAGGCAGACCTATCGCCGTTCACCGTGGTGGGGCAGACGACGCCCTTCGGCCGCACGAATCCCTTCCAGTGGAAGGCGAGCGACTTCGCGCTCAAAGCCGGGACGACGAGTTACTACCCCGTCGTGGCGGATTTCCAGTTGCGCCCGGTTGATCCGCAGCACCTGACGTATGTGCTGAACGTCCTCGATTGGCCGAGCGGCGACGAGCAGGGCCAAATCCAACGGCAGACGGGCAACGACGCCACCTTCGCCGATGCCATGTCGGCGGCGGAGCGTGCTGCGGATCCGCGCGCGCAAAATGGCGACGTGCGTCTCGTCCCCATGCTCGAAGTCGAACTGAGCGGCGCCAATCTGCCGCTCCCCTTCACGACCGCGATGCAGACCCGCGTGCAGCTTCAAGGTGTGGATACTTCCTGGCCGGTCAGCACGACGCCGCCGATCTTCACCACCTGGCTGTCGGCCACGTTGAATTTTAAGCCGGGCGGCACTTCTTCCGCACCGGCAACGGTGGTGGAAGTGCGACGCACCTCCGGCAGTTCCTTCAAGTGGATGGGGGTGTACGCGGGCACGTGCGGCAGTCCAGGGGACAAGGTGGGTGAAGTGACCGTCACAAACCCGCCGAATCCTTATACGTGGACCGTGAACAACGTCCGCCTGACCGATATCGCCGATGGCGATCATTTCGTCATCATGTCGGGGGTCGGCCACACACCGGCCTGTGCGCAAATCCCCGACCTGACGACCGGCGGCTATACCGACCGCATGGTGGATCCCGCGCCGTTGGCGGCTTACGGCGTCACTGCGCGCGACCAGGGTGAGTCCGGCGCTGTGGCGCTGTACGTGCCGGTCAACGTCGTCCCCGACGCCTCGGGCGGCGGCCGGGTGGCTTTCTCGGCGCGCATGCCCTATTTCCCCAACAACGGCAGCCTGGGCAGCGCCGCGCAAAAGGTGCGCCTCGTCTGGATGGTGCAGGCGCTGTCGGACATGTGCAAATCCATGCCGGCCGGCGTCACCGCTCAAGCGGCTGAAAAATGGTGCGACTATCGGGAGAGCTGGGACCTGAACGTCTCCGAGGTCGTGCACATGTACAGCGACGAGTGGTACCTCACCGGCCTATCAGTGCGCGAGGATCACGGCTTCAACATGGCGATTGTGTGGGAAGACCCCGCCGCCAAAGTGGCGCCCACAGACAACTGGTTGTGGCCGCTGTCGGCGGGCCTGGAAGAGGTCTTTCTGTCAGGCCGCGACGCGTATGACAACGACGTCCGCGACCTGGGTGTGGCCACGACCTTCGACGGCGTCACGGTCGCCGATGACACGATCAGCCGGCGCTTCGACGCACCGTTGCCCGCGACCGTCACCGAGACGCTGCGCTGGGGGATTCCGACCACCGCCACACTTCAGGTCGAGACGGTGACGTATCCCACTCAAGATCACGTGGCCTTCGTGATGATGACCGACACGCTGCGCATCTTGAATACCAACTTCGCCGTTTATACTGATACGACGCCGAGTCTGTTGTTTGCCCGCGAGGAATACTATCGCGGCGCCAACCTGGATACGCCAGCCACGCGCACCATCGTCAACAATGGGGTGACCTTTAACCTGACCGGTCAGCCGCTTAACACGATTGCCGCGATCAACTGGGCGCCGTACCGCTATCGCGACGGCGCGTGGGACTCTTTCCCGATGGCTGAATATTGGGACCTGTTAGGGGTGCGCCTGAAGGCCGGCCTGCCGCTGGCGACGGATGCTCCTTCCGAGGCTGTCGAAGAAATTCGCGACGGGATGATTGCCGTCGCCCGCTCGTATTACCTGGCGCTCAACCAGGGGCGGACGAGTCTGGTGGCGGTGGGAAATACCCCCCTCTATCCGTACAACCCGCTCCAGGGCGATGGCTCGCTGACGATGACCCTATCGTACATGGCGACCCATTCTGTCTATGGCGGGATGACGGGCGGAATGTCGGGCATCGCGACCGTCACTGAAATGATCGTGGACGCCGCCTATCGCGCTTACAAGATCGAGATGAATTATGTGGGCCTGGGAGGCAGATTTTCCAAGGCCGGCATCACAGGGCCGAGGGACGTGTTCTGGCTGATTGGCAGCGGCATCAAGAACACGGCGACTGAGAAGCTGAACAGCCTCTTCGATACTCTCGCCGACACATTGAACAGCGGCAAAAAGTTCGGCACGGCGGTCGCGCTCTCCATTGCCGGCGCCTCGCTGCTGATCATTTCGATTGTCGTGGGCTTTGCCTTTGCCAAAGTCGAGCTGATGCTCAGCCTGGTGGTGTCGGTCACCCTGGCCACAGTGCAAGTGGTCCTGGCCATCAAGACCATCTATGAGGCGGCGACCAAGACCCTGGCGGAGCTCAGCCGGGCCGTCGTGGTATGCACCATCATTGGATTTATCATTGGGGTGGCGGTGGCCTTTGCGGGCGCAATTGTCACGATTGTCGCGGGGCACCTCGAGCTGAGCAGCATCGCCGCTCACGCCGCGATTGCCGATTTCATTGCTTACGCCATCGTCGCGACCCTTATCCTGGCCATCTCCCTAATCCCGGTCGTGGGGCAGATCATCGCCGCCATCATTGGCGCCTTTGACGCGCTGGTCCTGGCGATCTGCAGTCTCGCCTCCGTCATTGTGGGCACAGACGTGCGGAAAACGTATGTCGGCCAGTGGCTGTGCAAGGGCCTCACAGGCTGGGCGGCTGAGGCGATCAAGTGGTTCATCTTTAGCGCCCGCGCGCTGACCGACCTGCAAGACCCGGAGCGGCTCCAATTTGGCCGTTTCGGCTATGATCTGGAAGAACCCGATGAGGGCCTGGCGGTGGGCAACAATCTCTACCTCACCCTCGATCTCACCAGCACCATCAAGCTGGTACCCGTCATCCCGCCCACCGACGAAATGATCGAAAACTGGAAAAGCGGCACGAATCTGATCCCGGTGGACTGGAAGTCCCTCTCGTACTGGTGGCAGTTCTCCGATAGCAATGTGAGACGCTCGACGTTCAAGTACGAAATCCAAAACGAGGCCGCCGATCTCGAGGGCGTTGACCTGGATCAGATGAAGAACGAGTGGCAGTCGGCCGGCGCGGCGCACACGTTCTATGCCCATCCCACCCCGGCGAGCGAGGCAATTCCCCTGGACACGGCCGGCATCAACCAACCCATCCAGGCGACCTTGACCGAGGGGGCGGATGTGGCGACGCAGGAATGTTGGACCGTCCCCAATCCGCTCACGGTGTGGATGGGAGTGTGTGCCATCCCTTATGTCTGTTTGATTCCCGTCTGCGCCATTCGCGGCAGTGACAATTCGACCCACATTGACCTGGGCGGACGCTTTGTGCTCGACGTCTTGCCGTTCACGCTGGATGAATTCTACGCGGCGGTGGAGCGCGACGGCGGCTACAGCCTGGCGTGGGGGCAGGGGAACACCCTCACGTTCCAACGGCAAGCGGACTTTGACGGCGACAGCTTGCTCGGACGCGCGGATGGCGGCGCCGACCCTGATGATAGCCGCTGGGACACCGACGGCGATGGGCTGGCGGATGATTGGGAGCTATCGCACGGCAGCGATCCTATGCGCCAGGACAGCGACGATGACGGGCTGACGGACGCCGAAGAGGGGGCGCGGCACACCGATCCTATGCGCCAGGACAGCGACGGCGACGGCCTGACGGACAAGGAAGAGCTGACCGGTTGGGAAATAGTCTATGCCATTGACGCGAGCGGAAGCCAGCGCTACACCTGGGTCACGTCTGACCCGTTACAGCCTGATGCGGATTACGACGGCCTGAACGATTTCAAGGAGAGGACCTTCGGCTACAATCCCTATGTGCCCTCCGACCCGAGCGTCCTCAACATGGCGGCAGGCGTGCAGGAAACGAGTGCGCCCCTCCTGCTGTTGCGCCTGGATGAAGCCGCCGGCGCGCAGACCTTCCGCAATGATGCCAACTTGACCGACGCCGCCGTATGCGCGCCGGGCGCCTGTCCCGACGCCGGGAAGGACGGACGTTATGCTTACGCGGCCCAGTTTGGCGGCGGCGATTCCCTGAGCCTGCCTAACGGCCCGGTGAACCGTCTGAGTCACAACTTCACCGTGGCGGCCTGGGTGCGTCCGACCAGGGTCTCCGGCGCTCAGAACATCCTGGCCACGGCCCAGATAAATAGCGCTGCCGATGGCTTTGCGTTTGGCCTGTCGAACGCTGGCTTATCTCTCAGAACTTATGGTGAGACCACTTACTATGCTTCCGTCGGACTGCAAGCGAACCAGTGGACCCATGTGGCAGCCGTGATGGATAGCGCGAATGCCGTATCCTTCTACGTGAATGGGGTCTTCAAGCAAAAGGTCTCATACTCCAGGCCGGCCCGGCCCGATACCGGGGATGCGTTAGTGATCGGTGCCACGTCTGCCGCCGATAGCTTCACCGGTCTACTCAATGACGTGACCGTCTTCGACCGCGCGTTCAACGCGGGTGAGGTTCGGGATGTGATGCAAGGCCGCTTCAATCTCAACGATAGGGTCGTGCTGCCCGGGCAGACATTGGCCTATACAGCTACCCTGTCTAACAAATTGCTGGGCCGTTACGCGCAGGGGCTTCTATCATTCGACAGTGCGCCCGCGCTGGCCGTGAGAACACCGGCCCCACAGACCTTTGTGCTCCAGCCGCTCGCGGAGACCCGTGTGGCCGGCAATCTCGCCGTTGCCTCCCAGAGCACCCGACC
>JAKJAB010000173.1:0-6841 GCA_022707725.1 Chloroflexota bacterium
GCCCGCCGAAGGACCGTCTTTCGGCACCGCGCCGGCCGGGACGTGCAAGTGAATTTTGCCCTTGCAACATTCCTCGCCCAGGCCCAGGTCTTTGACGTGCGATTCGACGTAGCTCAAGGCGATCCGCGCCGATTCACGCATCACGTCGCCCAGATGCCCCGTGAGGATGAGATTGCCATCCTGACCGGGCATGGCTGCCGCTTCGACAAACAGCACCTCACCGCCGGTCGGTGTCCACGCCAGGCCGGTCGCCACGCCGGGACGTTCCGTCCGCAGCGCGGCCTCGAAGCGATAGCGCGGCTTGCCCAGGTATTCGCGCACCTTTTCAGGCGTGATTTCGATCGGCTCGACCGGTTCCAGGGCCTCTGGCGACGGCGTCCTCAGTTCTTCCTCAATCACCACAACCTCAGGCGTCTGGACCTCTGCCGTCTCGCTCTCAGCAACCGTTGTCTCCGCTTCGCCCTCGCGGGCTTCCGATTGCGTTTCTGCCCGCTGCTCTTCTTTCGTTTCGGCAACCTGCGTGGCGACCTTGCGGCAGATTTTACCGATTTCGCGCTCCAACTGGCGGACGCCAGCTTCGCGCGTGAAATCGCGGATGATCGCGCGAATCGAAGGCTCGCCGAAGATGATCTCATCCGGCAGCAGGCCGTTTATCTTGGTCTGGCGCGGCACGAGATATTGCTCGGCGATGTGCAGCTTATCGTATTCTGTATACCCATCGATCTCGATGGTCTCCATCCGATCCAGCAATGGAGCCGGGATCGTCGCCACCGTATTGCCCGTGCAGATGAAGAGCACCTGGCTCAAGTCGAAGTCCACGTCGAGATAGTGATCGCGGAAAGCGTGGTTTTGCTGCGGGTCGAGCACTTCGAGCAGCGCCGACGAAGGGTCGCCGCGCCAGTCCGAACCGATCTTGTCCACCTCATCCAGCATAAAGACCGGGTTCTTGACGCCTGCGCGTTTGACCGCCTGCATAATGCGCCCCGGCATCGCGCCGATGTACGTGCGGCGGTGCCCGCGGATTTCCGCCTCGTCGCGCATCCCGCCCAGGCTCATCCGCGTGAACTTGCGCCCCAGCGCCCGGGCGATGGATTGTCCCAGCGAGGTCTTGCCCACGCCAGGCGGCCCCACCAGCGAGAGAATCGCGCCGGAGCCTTCGACCTTGCGACCCTGGAGATCGGATTCGTCGCCATCGTCGATGCCGCGCTCCTGGCGCAGCTTGCGCACCGCCAGGAATTCCAGGATGCGCTCTTTCACGTCCTCGAGATCGTAGTGATCCTCGTCGAGCACGGCGCGCGCGTCGGAAATGTCGAGATGGTCTTCGGTCAGCGTCTTCCACGGCAGCGCGACCAGCCAATCGAGATAGGTTTTGATGACCCAGTACTCGGCGGCCTGCGGCGGCATCTTTTCGAGACGCGCCAGCTCGCGCTCGGCTTCTTCTTTGGCCTCGTCCGTCATCCCGGACTCTTCGATCTTCTGCCGGTACTCTTCGACTTCGCGGCGACCGTCCTCGCCCTCGCCCAGTTCCTTGCGAATCGCGTCCATCTGCTGGCGCAGGTAATACTCGCGCTGCGTCTTCTCGATCTCCTCTTTCGCCTTTTCCTGGATCTGCTGGCCGATTTCGCGCACTTCCAACTCGTGCGTCAGCACTTTGACCAGATGCTCCATCTTGTGCGTCAGACGGTCCACCTCCAAAAGGCGCTGCGATTCGGCCATTTCGATGCGCATATTCGAAGCCAAAAGATAGACGAGCAAACGCGGGTCTTCCAACTGCTGGATGAAGCGCACAGCTTCGTCAGGGAATTGCGGAATCAACTCAGCCAGGCGCGAGGCGACATCCAGCAAGCTGCGGCGCAGCGCCTCTTCGATCACGGAGCCTTCCACAATGTCGGGCGTGAGGCGGATGCGCGCCTTGAGGTAGGGGTCTTCCACCGTCCACTCGACCACACGGAAGCGTTCGAGGCCCTGGATGAAGACCGTCAGCGTACCGTCATCGGAGCGCATCACGCGATGGATGATTGCCGCTGTGCCTACCTGATATACCTGCGTCGTCGCGGGAATCTCCACGGACGGGTCCTTCATCGCCACCAGACCCACCACGCGATTGCCACGATCCACATCTTCGATCAACCGCACCGAGCGCGGTATGCCCACCGCAAGCGGCATGACAATGTAAGGGAACGCCACGGTATTCCGCAGCGGGAGTATGGGCAGCTCTTCCGGAATGCGCCGGATCAAATCGTCAATATTTTGCTCTTGTGTGTTGAACCAGGGTAACATATAGCCCTCCAGTAAGAATAAGTCCAATGTCGAGTGTCGAACGTCACAGTTGTCTGGACAATGCTTGCGCCGGATTGTGATCCGGCGCTCAAGTGTCACGTATGGGTCTAGTTTTAGGGATTATAACACACTCGTATTAGAATTTCATAAGCGGCGCGTAGATAAATCATCGAAAACCGGTATAATGTTTTTATGTTGATCGATACACACGCTCACTTACAACATGTCCGTTTTGCAAATGATCTCGATGACGTCCTGGCACGCGCGGCAGAGAACGGTGTTGCGGCTGCGATCGTGCCAGGTAGCACGCTCGAAGACAGCCGCGCCGCCATCGCGTTGGCAGAACGCTACGCAGGCACACCTTGCGCGCTCTACGCCGCTGTTGGCATCCACCCGACCGACGCGGACAGCCTCACGCCCGCGGCGCTGGCCGAATTGCGCGAACTTGCCGCTCACCCGCGCGTCGTCGCCATCGGCGAAATCGGCCTAGACTACTACTGGCCGCACATCCCAAATCGCGGCTGGCCCTGCGCGGAACCGGCGCAGCAGCGCGCTGCTCTCGAAGCGCAGTTGACGCTCGCTGCCGAGTTGTCGCTGCCGGTGACCCTCCACGACCGGGATGCCCACGCCGACATCCTCGACATCCTGCGGACCTGGATGCGCGATCACCCGGAGCGCAGCGGGACGCTCCACGCCTACGCCGCCGGGCCAGCGTTGCTGTCGGAGGCGCTGGCGCTGAATTTGTACATCGGTATGGACGGCCCGGTGACGTTCGAAAAAGCGACCGGCCTGCACGAAGTCGCCCGGCGCGTCCCGCTCGACCGCCTGCTGTTGGAAACCGACGCGCCCTATCTCACACCGCATCCCTATCGCGGACGGCGCAACGAGCCGGCCTACCTCGCCTACGTCGCAGCGCGCATTGCCGCGTTGAAGGGCATCGTGGTGGAAACTCTCGCCGCTGCAACCACCGCCAACGCCCAGCGGTTTTTTCGGTTGCAAGCCCCTGTGGTATAATAGAATTGCACAATCCAATGCCAGCGCGAGAGCTAATGAAATCAGAAGAATTACTGTACACCACGATGTTGCGAGATGAGCTGCCGGCCGTCCGCGCAACCATGCTCGAAGTTCAGCAACGCCTCCCCGATCCCGTTGCCCCTGCGTTGGCGGCCATCATCAACGGCGGCGGCAAACAGTTGCGCCCGGCTCTGGCGCTGTTGTCGGCCCGTATGTTCGACGCGGACGTAGAAAACGCCGTTCCTGTCGCCGCAGCCGTCGAAATGCTCCACACCGCCACGCTGATTCACGATGATTTGATCGATAACGCGCTGATGCGGCGGGGGAAACAAACGCTGAATGCCCAGTGGAGCGCCGCCGCGACGGTCCTCGCCGGCGATGTGGCCTTCGCCTGGGCTGCGGAACTGGCTACGCGCAGCCAATGCCTCAGGCTGATAAAGCATTTCTCTGAGACGTTGGCAATTATCTGTAGCGGCGAACTCAACCAGATGTTCACCACCCGCGCCCAACTGCCTACCGAAGCGGACTACTACCGCCGCATCTTCTCCAAAACCGCCTCGCTCTTTGCTCTCGCCGCGGAAAGCGGGCCGCTTCTGATGCAGCGGGATGAAGCCGACGTCCAAAGGCTGAGAATGTTTGGCAAACTCGTCGGCGAAGCCTTCCAAATCGTTGACGACGTGCTCGACTTTATGGGCGACGAAGTTACGCTGGGCAAACCGGTAGGCGGCGACCTGCGCCAGGGGATCATCACCCTGCCGGTGCTGTATTACTTCCGCCGTCATCCCGATGATGTGCGGCTCCACGCCGTCCTCGCACGCGCGGAGCATGTGCGCGGGCACAATAACTACATGCGCAATGAGAGCACCATCCAGGCCCTGATCGCCGATTTGCGCCAGTCCGACGCGGCTGAGTGGGCCATGCAGCAGGCAGAAACGCACGCCGCCGAAGCCAGCGCGCTCCTCGACATCTTCCCCGACACCACGTATCGCCAGGCTATGCAAGAAATCACTGCCTTTGCCGTGCAACGGCAATACTAGATTTCTATGAGCGCCGTTCTATCTGTCATCATCGTGAGCTGGAATGTGCGCGATCTGCTGCAACGCGCGCTTGCCTCCGTGTATGCCTCATGGGACGGGCGGCCAGGGTTGGAAGTCGTCGTCGTGGACAACGCCTCCCATGACGACAGCGTAGCGATGCTGCGCGAAAACTTCCCGAACGCGCACATCATCGCCAACACAGAGAATCGCGGGTTCACCGGTGGTAACAACCAGGGGATCGCCGCCGCCACAGGCGACTTTCTGCTCTTGCTCAATCCCGACACCGAAATCATAGATAACGCGTTGCCGCACATAGTTGCGTACCTGCAAAGCCAGTTCGATGTGGGCATGGTCGGCCCGCAACTGCTCAATCCCGATGGCAGCGTGCAATCCTCACGGCGACGTTTCCCCACCCTGCCAGTACTCTTCCTCGAAAGCACCTGGCTTGGAGAAACTCGCGCCGCGCAAACTGCTGCGCCATTACTACGCGCAAGAACAGCCGGATGATCTTGTTCAGGATGTGGATTGGATCACTGGCGCGGCGATGCTGACGCGCCGCGAAACGGTTACGCAGGTGGGCGGTATGGACGAAGGCTTCTTTATGTATTCCGAAGAACTGGACTGGTGCCGCCGCATCCGCGAAGCCGGTTGGCGCATCGTCTATTTTCCCGAAGCCCGCATCATTCACCACGAGGGCAAGAGCAGCGAGCAAGTCGTTCCCGCGCGTCATATCCACTTTCAATCGAGCAAAGTCCGCTACACACGCAAGTACCACGGCGCTGCGATCGCCGAAATCCTGCGCCTCTGGCTGCTCGCCCAATACGTCTGGCAAACCAGCGTCGAGGGCGCAAAATGGTTCATCGGTCACCGCCGCGACCTGCGCGCCGCCCGCATCGCCGCTTATCGGCAGGTGCTCAAGAGCAGGCTGCGAATGAGCGAATGAGCGAATCAGCGAATCAGCGAATGAGCGGATGAGCGGATGAGCGGATGAGTGAATCAACTCACTGTTCGTTGAAATGAATAGGGGCGCTGCACGAAGTCGGCGAAGCGATCTACGTCGCTATCACGCCATGCGAAAAAGGTGTCGGCATCGCCCAGCTCCACGCCGCGCAACCGTACCCGCTGTCCCTGCCAAATGTCCATAAACCGTGTCTCCCAAAATCATCTCAACGGATTCAACAGAAAAATATCCGTTCAACTCCATTGAACCCGTTGAGAACACCCTTCTCATCCAACTGCCGCTGTCTACAATTTATGACGAAGTCAAGCCGCTTCGCCTTCCCCGTTTGCCCAACGGTACAGCAAGCTATCGACATCATCCAACGAAATCTGTTTTTCGTCCGCCAGCGCTTTGATGTGCGCGGTGATCGTCTTGATGTGCGCGTCATCCAGCGCCAGGCCCAGTTGTTCGGCGCGGTTCTTGATAGCGTTCCAGCCCGTGAGCCGGTGCGCGATGCTGACATAGCGGGTCAGCCCAAACGCCTGGGGGTCGATGATTTCGTAGGTCTCCGGGTTGTTGAGGATGGCTTTGGCGTGGATGCCGGCCTTGTGTGTGAAGGCCGTGATGCCGGTGATGTAGTTGTTGAAGGGCACGTCCACGCCGACCATCTGTGCGACGGTGGTATCGATGGTGCGCAGCAGGGGCAAGTCGTACTTGGCAACCGACGCCGGATCGGTGGCGTAGAGCCGCGCAATCAGCCCGCCGAGCGGCGTGATGCCATTGCGCTCGCCGATGCCCAACACCGTCGTATCCACGTGCGTCGCGCCGGCGTCGAGCGCCTCGTAAGCGTTGGCGATGGCGCAGCCGGAGTCGTTGTGCCCGTGGAACTCGATGTCGCAAGCCACACGCCCGCGCAGCTCGCGCACCAGCTCGTAGACCTGGCGCGGCGTCGCCACCCCGACCGTGTCGGCGATGCCCACGCGGTGCACGCCAACGCGATCCACCGCCTCGTAGATGCGAAACAGGTCGCGCGGATCGCTGCGGAACGAGTCCTCGGTGCTGAAGCGCACGCGCACGCCTTGCGAGAGCACGAATTCGACCACTTCCAGCGCCAGATCGATGATTTCCTCGATACTCTTCCCGTGGCTGAACTCTCGCAGCATCGACGATGCGCCAATGACGACGTCCACCCCATCCACGCCGGTCTCGATGGCTTTCCTGGCGTCTTCGATGTGGCAGCGGATGTGCGTCAGGACGCTACAGCGCAGGCCCAGACGCGCGATGGCCTTCACGTCCTCGTAGCTCTGCGGGGACGCCAGCGGTGAGGTCAGCTCGAGACATTCCACGCCGAAGGCGTCCAGCAGGCGGGCGATCTCGAGTTTCTGCGCCGTCGTGAAACTCGCCCCCACGAATTGCTCCCCTTCCCGTAACGTCGATTCGATGATAGCAAACTGTTGCAAAATCATGGTTCCTCCCCTTCCTTGAGATTGATAAAGACTACTTTTAGCAGCAGATTTTGCAGATCGAGTAGATTTTTACCCGGTTTGCAGCGTATAAATCTGCTAAATCC
>JAKJAB010000173.1:6851-7222 GCA_022707725.1 Chloroflexota bacterium
CCGGCCCTGGTGTGTTATTCCATCACTAGGGCCGGTTCTACTCAATGCACAATTTCCGGACCTAGCGGTCCGGCTTCTTGCACACACCCATTACACTTACCAATATGACATTTTGTCGCATTTTTCAGTCATTCATCCTGAATTTCCCAAATTATAGCGTAAACTGCCAAATTGTCAACAGACGACCCGGGAAACTTATTGACGGATTTCAATACCAGTGTTATAATGTTATAAAGAAATACCAAAGTGTTTTTCATAATGAGAAGTCAGGCCATTCATGGTTGATCGAAACTCTCCCGTTCCCATCTATTATCAACTCAAACTCCATTTCAAGCAGCAAATGGAAGCCAACATCCTGCGGCCCGGCGACC
>JAKJAB010000174.1:0-234 GCA_022707725.1 Chloroflexota bacterium
GGGGGTTTGGATCGCTGGAAGCGTTGCTAGCTTTTCTGGCACACCGGATAAACCAGCCGTCCCATCCAAATAATCACAATGGTTCACAGTCAAAAGGAGGTTGAGATGAAGTCGAGAATTTCACATCAAAGGATCACCTGGGCGCTCTGGAAAGAGCGCATGCGCGTATGCGCGCTGTTGTTGATGATACTCTGCATCGTGGGAGGCTGCGGTGGAGAGCAGACCACCCCACCA
>JAKJAB010000174.1:268-7169 GCA_022707725.1 Chloroflexota bacterium
TACACCGATCTCAATGGAGGACATCGCTTACTATTACATCGACAACCCCGTGCTCAAGCGGACACTGACCATTCTTCACCCAGAGGGCGGCAGCCCACCCTATCCCCTGGTTCTGTTCACAGGCGCTTTGGCAAGCTCCTCCAGCGACTACCCCGTTATGGTCAAGGAATTACTCTCACGCGGATATGCCATCGTACAGATCGCCGGCAACTCAAACTACGGCCTCTGGGCCGATGGGTTCTGCGCCTGGGCGTGGCTGGAAGCCAACGCCGAATCCTACGATCTCGACATAGACCGGGCACTGGTGTTCAACCACGGCGTAGGAATCGTCGGCAGTATGCTAGGCCTTGCTGACAAGTCGCTATGGACTGATATGCTGACGTACTGCCCAAGCCCAATTCCATCTACCGTTCATATGCGAGGCGTCGTAACCTACAATGGGTGGTTCCTCATCCCAGAAGGCAGCCTCACCTGGTGGGGTGAATATGTTCTCACGGCGCGGATATCCGATACTACAGAGACGCCCGCAGACCTAGTTGCGCGGTTACGGAAGACTCCGTATGAGGAGTGGCGCACTCCTGGTACGTTGGATGAGCCAACGAAGCATCTCGCCGCCCAACTTCCTCTCTATTATGTATCGGATCCGAATCCCGCCGGGGAACGACCGGCCTTTCTCCTGTTGCACAGTGGCAAAGAAGATGACGAAATTCCAGCCTCGGAATCGCTAGCGTTGGCTACCGCTCTGGAGAAGTGGGGTATTCCGGTGGAACTACAAGAGATTCCCGATAGTGACTTCGAGAGCATTAAGGATAGCGACGTTGCCGGGCAAATCGCAGATTCCATCGATGCCTTTGCACAGAAGTTGTTTGCCAACACCGGCCCTTGACAACCAAAGCGTCCTGGCAAGAAGTTATCTCGCCAGGACGCTTTCACCATCCTTACCTCTTTAAACCGTGCGAGCCATCGCCTCCAATTCCGCCAGCATTTCTGCAGTCGTCTTCCGTATTTCCCGCGCCTGCCCACGTTCTCGCGCTGCCGCAGCCATACCCGGAGACAGCGTAGCCATGGCGTCGTCGATGTGCCGGACCGCCACATCCCAAAACCAACGCGAGGCCTCAAGCAGCGGAAAATTGGCAGAAACCGCCGCGGTGAGTTCAATGGCACGTTCGCAATCCTTCTGGCTGACCAGGATCAGCGCCATACCCACGAGCCCATAAGCCAATGCCATGTGATCCCCTGTATCTAGCCCCATCCAGAGAGCTTCAGTCAAATGGACACCAGCCTCTGCGATCTTGCCCTGCGCCCACAGGATATAACTTAGAATACAGAGAGCCAGGGATACATCTTGAGGCCGCTGTAGCGATCGGAAACTGGCGACGCAGGTCTCGAGCAAAGACGCAGCTTCCACATACTGTCCCAGAGCCAACGCGATATAACCTAGAACTGCATTAGCCACCACTAGATGACGCCGCTTGGTCCACGCGCCAGGCCAATCCTCAAGCTGGCGGAACTGTTCGACGGCGATCTGACCTTCGATTTTGGCTTCCTGGTAATACCCTGCGTACATCTTGGTCCAGGCCTTTAGACCGTGCGCAGCGGCGCCATACAGATCCGGCAAATCGCGGCTCAATAATTGCAATTCCTCTAACAACGGCCAAGCCTCATCGAACCGACCATAGTAAAAGATGTATGGCACTGCCAAACCCCATAGACTATCGGCAATCCCTGGAAGATCACCGGTCTCGCGCCATTGGGCCAGAACTGCCGTCGCCAGACGCACACTTTCATTACAATCTCCGAGTGACCACGCAATAAAGCTCAAAATCTGGAGCGCTTCTGCTGTGTTGCCTTGATCTTTCAGCCCGCGAAGAATAGACAGACTTTCCTCAAGGTGGTGCCGCGCAGCTTTGTAATTACCCATCTCGTAGTTTTGTATCCCCAAACCCAGTAATGCCCGACCCTCTCCCCGCACATCACCACACGCCCGGCAAAGCGCCAAATTCTGTTCAAAGAAAAGAATAGCAGCCTCACGGTCGAAAAATCCTTTGACAAATGCGATCTGGTGCAGAGCAGCGGCTCTGTCCTGGCGTACATCGCACGTAGCCAGTGTAGGACTGTCGAGAAGCGCCAGGCTGCGTTCCGCGAAGGCGAGCGCCTGATCCGGAGGCAAGAAGTTGCTATGCCACCGCAGGACTCTAGCGCGGGCCAGCACACCTTTTGCTGAAGTATGCATCTCAGTATGCTCCATTGCCTCCAACCGTTCAAGCGCCATACGACACATAGCTTCGCCCTGTTGGGTCAATCGTCGTTGTAGATAATAGCCTGCAAGCCCCTCAATCGTCTGATTAATGCACGACCAATTACCCTGAGCCACCGCCCACACCCAGGCCGCCTGTAGATCGCTGATCTCCACATCCATCTCCAGCAATGCCTCTGTTTGCCGGGGGCCTTTAGCATCCTCAGCCCATGCATACAACCGCTCCGCGTAATAGGCGCAGTGCCGGGCGCGGACAGCGTGATTTGCGGTGGGATCAAGGGCCAGGCGGTCCTCGGCGTACTGCTGCACCAGCCGGTGCATCGCGTAGCGCCCGGTGGATTCGCGCTTGAGCAGCGAGGCGTCGACCAGCCCGCGCAGATCCTTCGACGTCGCGTCGGCGACAGCCTGGGCCGTGGCCGGGGTGAATGTGCCGCGAAAGACAGAAAGAGCCTGTATGACGCGCTGCTCGCGCGCAGTCAGCAGTCGCCATGTCCAGTCGAACACGGCGCGCATACTGCGCTGGCGCGCGGGGAGTGTTTGCCAATCGGTCTCCAACAAATCCTCGCTGTGGATCGGCTCGTGAGTGAGTTGCACGGCGATGTCGGCAGCCGACATCACATTGATCCAGCTCGCACACAGCAGAATCGCCAGAGGGACACCCTGTACGTGACGACAAACTACGCCAACAGCTTGCACATTAGCATCCGTGAGGACAAAATCGGGTCGCCGCTGTTGCGCCGCCTGGACAAACAGGCGGACGGCAGCATAGGTGCGCGCCTCTGCAAGGGAGGTCGGCATCGCTTCAGGGTAGTCCAATTCGTGGATCGGGAACAGGTATTCGCCCAATACATTCAACGCCAGCCGCGAGGTGACCATAATCTTGAGGCCGGATGCGGCTTCCAGAAGACCTGTGATCAAGCCCACCAGCCAGGGCGTCGTTTCTGCCTCGCTGTCCTCCGAACCGGAAATCACGTTCTCTGGCGCGGGTTGCCGCAACAGATGTTCCGCATTGTCGAGAACGAGCAGCATCGCCTTGTTCTTCAGATAGGTCTGCAACTGCTGTGCTTCGGAACCACCCTCGGCGGCAAAGACGATTCCCAGGCTATGCGCCAACGCGCCCTCCAGCGCGCCTGGGGTGTGCAACGGCATGAGCGCGACAAAGTAGACGCCATCGGCAAAATCAGAAACCATCGAGGCGGCAGCTTCCAGCGCGACCCGCGTTTTGCCGATACCGCCGATGCCTGTCAATGTGAGCAAACGGCAGGCCAGCTCCTTCAAACGCGCGCGCAACGCCGCCAGTTCCGTTTCCCTCCCGATTAACGGCATAAGTTGCGCGGGCAGATTATGTTTCGGCGGCGGTTCACCGGGTAATTGGAGCGTCACTGCGCGCCCGGCACGAACCTCCACAGCGCCGCGTTTGATGGCCTCGTACAATGCGACCGTCTCCGCTTCGGGGTCTACGTCCAGGTCTTTCCGCAAAATGGCGCAGCACGTGGCATAGTGCGACAGCGCCGCAGCGCGTTGGCCGGTCTGCGCCAGCAAATGCATCACCCGGCGGTGCGCCTCTTCGTACCACGGGTCCAGATCCACCTGCCGCCAGGCATAGTCCAGAGCGCGATCGAAGGCGCCCTGCCGGGTGTAACCTGCCACCAATCGGGCCAGGGTTTCTTGCATCAACCGGTGCAGGTGTTCCCGCTGGATCAGCATCCACTCTTCGAACGCCGGGCTATCGCCGAACGACAGTCCTTCCAGGAAGGCGCCGCGATACACCACCGCTGCTTCCTCTAATCGCTTAAGGATTTGATCGGGATTAGATACATGCGGGTGCAGAGCGGACAGCGCAGTCAACCGTTCCACGTCCAGCCAATAGTCGCTGGCCCGGTTGAACTGTACACCCTGCCGGGTAACGTCGAGAAAGGGGATGGGGTGACGGGAATCGCGGTCGCCGATGATCCGGCGCACGTTGGAGAGCGCCTGGCTCAAGCTCTGCCTGGCCCGCTCCTCGGGGAATTCGGGCCAGAGCAATCCCGCCAGACTTTCACGAGGGTGTGGGCGGTCGGCCTCGATAACCAGATAGGCCAGCAACGCGCGCGCTTTGTCAGAATCGAAGCCGGTTACCGGGCGATCTCCCAGTGTAATTTGCAACGAACCCAGCGACAGAATAGAAAGTCGCGCCATTCCACATACCTTTCACCGCATCCTGCGCCAGCGATAGACATCCTTGATATGAAAGTTGAAGAATTCACCCAGGGAAGGCGCGTCCATCAACTGCCGCACGACGATGGACGGGACATTGAAGTACCGGTAGATTTCATGCGTGTGAAACTCGATTTCTAGCGTTCGAGTCTCTGCATCGTACCCCACCGACAGCAGATTGGTCGAATTGACCCGCACGCGCTCTATCGTGTCCATTATCCTACACCATCACGAATACGACGACGATGCCCACCGCCACCATCAACGCCATCCCCGGCCACAGCGCGCGGCGCAGCGCCGGAGAACCGCTCATCAACGCGAAGACGCCCTTGAACAGCGTGTTCGACATCGCCGCAATCGTGATCGCTCGCGCCGCGACGGTCAAGTCAAGAGGTGTGGACGCGCGCACTTGATCGACCATCGACAATGCGATGACATCCACATCGGCCAGACCAGAGACGAAACTCGAGATGTAGATCCCGATGTTACCGAACAGAACGCGCGCCGCCGTGGAAATGAGTAGAATCGCCGTATACAGCACGCCAAACCTGAGTGCCGGACCAAGTTCAAACGGGTTGACGAAGGTAAGGTCTTCCTTCTCGTAAGTGCGCTGCCGGAGATACAGGTACCCGCAGTAGATCAACCCCGCAACCAACGACGCCGTCATCGGCAACACTAACCGGTAAGACAGTGCCTGGTTGAGCGCAAAGACCACCACCCACACCCGGACGAACATCACCGCCCACGCGACGATAATCGCCAGCGAGAAGGGGCGCGCCAGCTCCGGGGTGGTGCGGCTGCGTTGCGAAAAGCTCAGGGTAACGGCGGTGCTCGACGCGATCCCGCCGAACAACCCCGTCAGGCCGATCCCGCGATGCGTCCCGACGACTTTGACCATCACATAGCCCAGGAAACTGAGGCCGGAGATAAAGACCACCATCAACCAGATTTGATAGGGGTTGAACACGTCGAACGGCGGCGGGCCAAAGTTGCGGTTCGGCAACAACGGCAGCACGATGATGCTGATGACGGCAAACTTGAGCGTCGCGTAGATGTCCTCGTGCGTGATGGCGTGCGCCAGAGTGCGGAACTGCGGCTTGAGTGATAGGAGCGTCATCAAAGCGACCCCGAGCGCCGCCGCCAACAGGATCAAATTCCAGTAACACGCCGCCCCGATCACAAAAGTGATCAGTGTCGCCACTTCCGTCGTCATCCCTGGCCTGCCGTCGCGCAGGTCCCGCCGATAAGAAAGGGCCACCAACATACCGAATACCAGCAGCATAGCCGCAAACGGCAGCGCGGAGGCCAGTTGGTCTGCCGTCAGAGCCGCGCTGAAGCCCGCCAGGCTGATCAGCGCAAACGTGCGCCCTCCGGCGAAGAGATTGCCTTCCGGCTCGTCATACACCGATTCACGTTGGATACCGATGAAAATCCCGATACCTAACGCCACAACGAAATGATAGAAATAGTCTGCCATAGCCGCTCCAAAACACAGGATAAGGGGACCAAGGGTCCGGAAACCGAATCCCTGGTCCCGAGTCTCCAATCTCCTAGTAGGTGCGCAACACCAGTGGTAGATAAATGGTGGGGTTCGGACGTCCGAGAGTTTCCACGTCGGTGAAGGGCATGCCGTGATTGAGCGCCAGCGCGACGTTGCCGGTGTGATCCACCGCCTGCGCGAAGTAGCTGATGCGTCCTGTAATCGGTGCGACCCGCCCCACGGCGCGCCCCACCCCGTTGGAGTTGGGCTGGTAGGTGAGTTCAGCCTTGCGCCAGGTCGTTTCGTCGTCCAACTGGTACAACATCACCACGCGCGCGATGCCGGCCGTGGGGTCGCCGGCTTCAGCAGTATCCTCAAGCCAGACGACAAAGTCCAGTCCATCGGTGGAACTGATCGCTGTGACGGCCCAGATGCTCGGCGCAATGAAGTCAGTAGCATCGAAGGGCGCGTGATAGACCTCGAACTGCAAACCGGTGTAGCGGCGCAGCATCCCCGTCGTCGGCGTGGTGAGCGTCGTCGCCATGAACTGCGCGGGGATGACGACCAGCCGCTCGCGCAACTCGCCTTCCAACGACAGGAAACGGTTGAGCGCGGCGGGCTGCGCCGGATACCAACCGCTGTTCGGGAAGGGCGGCTCTTCGGTCAGGAAGACGGCGTCGGTGACGATGCGCGAGATAACCGGATCGAAGTCTACCTCTTCGGTGAACGTCCCGCCGAGCATCAACACGCCGTGCGCGATGGTGTCTTCGACGTGGGCGGCGGCATCCGCGCGCGGCTGGATCGGACGCCCACCCGCGACCAACACGTCATCGCTGCCGTTGACGGTGTAGTACGCGCCCCACGGTTCCTGCGTATGCGCGATATAGTCGAACGTCAGCGCGTGAGCTGTGGTGACGACGGCGCTGGAAGCCAGCGAGGCAGCCTGTGGCACGAGCGCCTGCGCCGCA
>JAKJAB010000175.1 GCA_022707725.1 Chloroflexota bacterium
CCTTCACCCAAGTTGGCAATTGACCGATCATCGTTAAGCCTCCAAATAGACAGACAGTCGTTAGTCCTGTAGTCAGGCAGCTAGACAGTTGATAATCCCAAATCGTAAACGTAACTATTCAGGTGGGGCGCACTTTTACGCCTGCAATGACAGCAGGAAGCGCAAAAATTGCCGTTTTGGGTTCAGCTAAGTGCGTCCCACCTCAAGGCTGAATAGTTACTCGTAAACAATCATTCGCCAATTCTCAATTCGCTGATTCTTGATTCGCTGATTCTTGCTTTTGCTTCCTTTCACTGCGTTTCTGCAGGGCGCGGGTGAAAAGGGCCAGGGCAAAGGCGAGCACGCCCACGCCGACAGCGATGATCAGGCCAGCACTGGCCCAGAATGGCAAGGGGAAGAGGCGAATCAACGTGTCAGAGTAGTCGAACAGCCAGGTATCCGCCGCAAAGAAGATGCCATGGAAAGCCGTGAAGAACGCATCGAAGCCCACCGCCATCCATGCGCCCAGAAGCACCAACACGCACAGCGTGAACAAACTACCGTCGGAGAGCGCGCCCCACACCAGCGACAAGCGGCCCTGCCGAATCAGTACATACGCAGCGACCACAGCGACGACAAACGCAATCAGTGCCGCCGCCGTTAACTGATCGTAGACCAGCTTGACATCGTCCATGTGGCTGATTTCGCGCGCGTTGAAGGCCACCGTCCCATCCGCAAACTGCAAATCATCCAGGCGGCCTACCCCACGCGGCAGATTGAGAAACGCGATACTCTCGCGCGCCAGACGCAGACGTTCTCCCGGCACCATACCCAACGGATCGTCCGGAAAGCCGGCCCTGGCATATTCCCATGCCGGATACCACGGCAACGTCAGCAAGCGCGCCATCCCGATCACCAGGATCAGAGGCACCGCAGCAGCGATCAACACCCGTAGCACACCCCGTACAATCTTCATGGTCACCCCATCTCTGTCGGATATTCCACGTTATACCCTAAAACTTCAAGACTACAAAAGTCTCAGTCGCGCAATTTGCCCAATAACGATTTATGCTATAATTGCTTATGTTATGGAAGAGATGGCGCTCACACTCAAAGGCACCCAACAAGGCATCGTCCTGCGGCCCTTGTCCGACTCCTGGGAAGACGTGCTCCAGGGCCTGGAAAACGCCCTGCAAGACGCCGAAGCGTTCTTTCGCGGCGGGAGACTTATCGCGGAGATAGGGCACCAGGAATTGACGAAGGACATGCTGGCAGCCCTGCGAGCAATTCTGGACCGGTACGATATGGAACTCTGGGCCGTCCTGAGCGATAACGAAACGACGATCCATACTGCCCGTACCCACGGTCTGCGCACGCGCCTACCGGGAGAGACCGTCGGTTTGCTCCCAAAAGAGCAATCTGCCGCCGCTCCTACACTGCCGGATACGACTCCCCCCAGCAGCGTACGCACCGACCTCGGCGAGCACGCGCTGGTCGTGCAACGCACGCTGCGCTCCGGGCAAAGCATCAAATATCCCGGCCACGTGATTCTGGTGGGTGACGTTAATCCAGGGGCCGAGATCATTGCTGGCGGGCACATCATCGTATGGGGAAAGATGCGCGGGCTGGCGCATGCCGGCGCGCTTGGCGATGAACACGCGCTCATCTGCGCGATCGAATTAACCCCTGCGCAGCTTCGTATCGCCGGTTTTTTTGGACGCCCACCCGAAGGCCGTCGGCGCAAGTTGGTACCAGAGACAGCCAAAGTGAGTGAGGGTGCTATTGTCGTCGAACCCTGGCACACAAGGGAGTAACATGGCAGGAAAAATTGTCACCATTTCATCGGGAAAGGGCGGCGTCGGCAAAACGACCATCACAGCCAATATCGGCCTGGGATTGGCGATGTTAGGAGCGCGAGTCATCTGCATCGATGCAGACATCGGATTGCGGAATCTGGACGTGATGCTGGGACTGGAAAACCGCATCGTCTACGACATCATCAACTACATCGAAGGTCGCTGTCGCTTCCGGCAGGCTCTGGTACGCGATAAGCGCTTCCCGGAGCTGTTTATGATGCCGGCAGCCCAGACGCGCGCGAAGGATGCGATCAGCGTCGAACAAATGAAGAGTGTGGCTCACGAAGCCGCGCAAATGGTCGATTACGTTTTGATCGACTCTCCAGCCGGCATCGAACATGGCTTCCGCTGCGCTTCGGCTCCGGCGGAACTGGTGCTGGTCGTGGCTAACCCGGAAATCGCCTCGGTGCGCGATGCCGATCGCGTAGTCGGCCTGTTGGAAGCTGAGACCAACACGCCCGCCCGGTTGATCATCAACCGCGTCAAACCGGAGATGGTGTTCCGCAAGGAGATGTTGGCCCCGGAGGACGTGGTCGACATGCTCGCCATCGATCTGATTGGGCTGATCCCCGAAGACCCTGAGATTCTGACAGCGAGCAACCGGGGAAATCCGATTGTGCTGAACAATGGTTCGCTCGCAGGGAAGGCGTTCCTGGATATTGCCCGGCGTTTGCAAGGGGAGGATGTACCTTTTGCACCCCTGAAACCCCCATCCTTTTTCCAACGTCTCCTCGGTTCGCACTGAAAGGAGTCCTTATGAACTGGTTGAAGATTTTTAGACGTCGCAAAAACTCGGATCAGGAGATCGCCGCGCAACGCCTGCGGCTGGTCCTCGCGCACGACCGCGCCAACCTTTCACCGGGCATGTTGGATATGTTGAAGGACGAAATTATCGCCGTGATTTCCAGACATTTGGAGATCGACGCCGATAAAGTAGAAGTCAACTTCACCGAAGACCAACGGGAGACGCGCCTGGTCGCCGATATCCCCCTCTCCACTCCCCGGCGAAAGGCCTTGTAAACGACGGATTCACACCAGCCACAATCGGCAAGGAAACGTCAATATGCGTTCATCACCCTGGCAAAACTTTGATTGGGGGTTGCTGCTCATCGCCATCCTGCTCAGCGTGGTAGGGTTGGCGATGATCTTCAGCGCCACCCAGGGGTCAACAGACCTCGCCGACACCTGGCGCAGACAATCGATCTACGCTGCCGTTGGCGTGGTGGTGATGTTTCTCGTGGCCTTCATCAACTATCGCTACCTGGAAAGCCTGCAATGGCCGCTCTACTTCTTGACCATCGGCATCCTCGTCTTCACCTTGCTCTTTGGCAGCAGCGAAATCGGCGATGTGCGCCGGTTCATCTACATCGGTGGTGTCTCGATCCAACTCGCGTTCCCCGCCCTGATTTTACTCATCATCAGCCAGGCCAGCCTGTTGGCGCGCAACACGCCCAACCCGCCCGGCCTGCTGGAGATGATCGTCTCAGCCGGTATGACCGGTCTGGCAGCGATTCTGGTCTTCCAGCAGCCCAATTTGAGCACCGCCACGCTCTATATCGCCACGTGGGGCGTGATGCTCTTTGCTTCGGGCATCCCGTTCAGCCATATGCAAGGGATGGGTCTCCTGGGTCTGATTACGGCGCCAATTTTGTGGGCCAACATGGATCCCTATATGCGCGACCGCATCTTCACTTTCTTCGATCCCACCAACGATCCTGGCGCGTACTACAACATTCAGCAGGCACTGATCAGCATCGGGTCGGGCGGCTTGCTGGGTAAAGGTTTCGCCACCGGCACCCAGAGCCAGTTGCACTTCCTGCGCGTCCGCCACACTGACTTCATCTTCTCGGTCATCTGCGAGGAGTTGGGCTTTCTCGGCGCGGTACTGATCCTGCTGCTCTTCGGACTATTGCTCTGGCGACTGCTGCGCATTGCGGCCAACGCCGCCGATGCCACCGGGCAACTGATCGTCATCGGCGTGACCACCTACATTTTTTATCAACTGCTCATCAACCTCGGGATGAACCTCAATGTGATCCCCGTCGCCGGGCTGCCGATGCCCTTCATCAGCAGCGGCGGCAGCGCCCTGGTCATCACCTTTGTGGGGCTGGGGTTGGTCGAAAGTGTCGCCATGCGCCACAAACGGATGGAGTATTGAACAGTAGACGGCAGACAGTAGACGGTAGACGGGAGGGGATTGGGGATTTGCCATTTGCCATTTTTCAAGGAGATTATATTATGACAGTTCGTGTTCGGTTTGCACCCAGCCCCACCGGGGAGCCACACATCGGTAATATTCGCACGGTCGTCTTCAACTGGCTGTTTGCCCGGCAGAATCAGGGGCAATTTGTGCTGCGTATCGAGGATACCGATCGCGCGCGCTACGTCGAAAAAGCCCTCCGCGTGGTCACCGATGGGCTGCGCTGGTTAGGGATGGATTGGGATGAGGGGCCGGAAGTCGGCGGCGACTACGGACCATACGTCCAGTCGGAGCGCCTGGGCATCTACAAGGAGAAAGCCGAGGAGCTACTCGCCCAAGGGCGCGCCTACCGCTGCAACTGCTCGCCAGAACGGCTGGAAGCCGTCCGTGAGGCGCAGCGCGCCCGCGGCGAGACGCCGATGTACGATGGTCATTGCCGCGACAAAGCGCCTGGCGAGGTCTCGCCCAACGAGCCGCACGTCATCCGCCTCATGGTGCCGCGTGAAGGCAACACCGTGATGCACGACATCCTGCGCGGGGACATCGTCTTCGAAAACCGCCTACTCGACGATCAAGTTTTACTCAAAAGCGACGGATTCCCCACCTACCACCTCGCTGTGGTGGTTGACGACCACATGATGGGCATCACCCACGTGATGCGCGGTGACGATTGGATTTCCAGCGAACCGAAGCGTCTGCTCCTGTACGAAGCCTTCGGCTGGCAGTCGCCCATCTACGCGCACGTTCCGCTGGTGCTGGGCACCGATGGCAAGAAGCTCGGCAAGCGCCATGGCGCGGTCTCCATCGACGAATTCCGGCGGCAGGGCTACCTCCCCGAGGCACTGTTCAACTTCCTGGCGTTGCTCGGCTGGGCGCCTGGTTCAGGCGAGGAGCAGGAAATCTTCACCCGCGAGGAATTGATCGCGCGCTTCGACATCACACACATCAACCTCGCACCCGCCGTCTTTTCCTACGACAAGCTCAATTGGATAAACGGCCAGTACATCCGCGCCCTCTCGCAGGATGAGTTGCTCGAGCGGCTCATCCCCTTCTGGGAAGACTCAGGGCTGATCCCTACACCGGCCCCCACAGAAATCCGGCCCACGCTCAAACTGCTGGTTCCGCTGGTTCAGGAACGGCTCAAGACGCTGCGTGACGTCGTCGAACTGACGGACTTTGTCTTCTGCGAAATCGATACACCGCCCATCGAGACCTTGATCGGCAAAAAGATGACGGCGGAGCAAAGCCTGGACGCCATCCGCCGGGTGCAAGCACTGCTGGCAGGACTCCTACACTTCGATGCCGAAACGATGGAAGGACCGATGCGCCACCTCGCCGAGGAATTGGGCTTGAAGGCCGGACAACTGTTCAGTATCGTGCGCAATGCCGTAACGGGCAAGGAGGTTTCACCGCCACTGTTCGGCAGCATCGAGGCGTTGGGACGCGAGAAGACACTCAGGCGGTTGGAGGTGGCAGAAGAGGTTTTAGTAGCACATCTCAAGGAACAACAGGGCGAGTAGCCGCAAGCGGTGGCTCAATATGGAAATCGATTACGCAGGGCTAAAAAACGAACTTGTCAAGGCTTTTGATACAAACAGAGTATGGATTCTGGCGACTTCTGATGGCAGCCGGGTCTCTGCCTGCTCGATGAGCATTGTTCACGACGGGGTCCACATTTACTTCCAAACCAGCCGGCTGCTCGAGAAATATGCGCAGATCATGCAGAACAGCAACGTTGCACTATGCTATGCGAATGTATCCATCGAGGGCGTGGCGTTTGATGTCGGGAATTGGGAAGACAATCCAGAAGCCAAAACACTTTACCTCAAGCACCACAGAGGGTCATACGAGGCCTATAGCACGTCACCGGGTCACGTCGTGATCAAAGTCGTTCCACATTACGCGGTGTTTTGGAAATATATCGACGGGCAACCGGCGCGGGATTTTCTCTATCTGACAGAGCAAAAGGCAGAGCGACTGTTTTACTTCGATCAATATCCCAAAGCATAACGCCTTCACGTGCCGGCATCCTTAAAACAACCAAAGAGAGAGGAGGACAATACCGTGACCATTGCAGGCAGCCCTTCCACGATACCTGTGCCGGAAAACCCGACCGTCGTTTGCATTGACGACGAACCCGAAATGGTTGGCCTAATCCATCTGGTTTTGGGGCGGCGGAATTTTGAATTTTTCGGCGCCACAAGCGGGCGTGAAGGATTGCAGCTCGTGCGAAAGCTCAAGCCGCAGCTTGTCCTGCTTGACCTGATGATGCCTGATATAGACGGTTGGGAAGTCTACCAGCAGATGAAAATCGACGAGGAATTGAAAAACATTCCTGTCATCGTCATCAGCGCAAAACCCGAGAACATCGACAAAGTCCTCGGCTTCCATATCGTCGCAGAGGACGACTACATCACCAAACCATTCGGCCCTAGCGAACTACTCACCAGCATCAACAAAGTGCTTGGAACCAAACTGTAGTGTCTTTCAACCGGAGTCGTCTTTGGTGATGGCCAAACGCTCCGTCACCCACCCCCACTCCTCCAGCGTGAGCGTTTCCGCGCGGCGCGTTGCGTCGATCCCTACCTTTGCTAACGCCGCGACCACCTTGTCCGGTGATACATGCAAGTTTGCCGCGAGCGTATTGCGCAACTGCTTGCGGCGCTGTGCGAATCCGGCTCGCACCACGCGGAAGAACTCCGCCACATCTGCAACCGGCATAGGCGGCGTCTCGTACAGGTCGATGCACACCACGGCAGACTCCACCTCCGGCGCCGGGAAGAACGCCCCACGTTTCAGCCGCATCCCGATGCGCGGCTGCCCGTAGAATTGCACGCTCACCGCCAGCACGCTCATGTCGTCGGGAACGGCGATGATGCGATCGGCTACTTCGCGCTGTACCGTCACCACCATGCGCGCCGGACGCACAGGGGCCTCCAACAGATGGCGGATCACCGCCGCCGTGATGTAGTACGGCAGGTTGGCAACGACGTGGTAATGCGGCAGGCGCGCGCCCCACAGCGGCATTGGCGGTGCAGGAGAGACATTCAGTAGCGCTGTCGGATCAAGGTCGAGGATGTCGCCGTGA
>JAKJAB010000176.1:0-290 GCA_022707725.1 Chloroflexota bacterium
GTCACCGAGATCCAGATAAATGCCACGGTATAATCACGATTGCCAAAGGTCAACTGACTGAGCCAGGGTGAGAGGACCAGTGTGACCACTGCGCCCAACAGTCCGGTGATCCAGACCAGGCGGCGCAAGACGCCGACGACTGTGGCAACTCTTACAGGATCGCCCGAAGCATCCGCAGCAGCCACGTTCTTGACGGCGCTGACTCCCAGGCCAAAGTTGGTCAAACCCCCGATGAGCGAGGTTGTGGAGGTCAGCAACCCGGCGATACCCATACCGGCAGGACCGAGCAG
>JAKJAB010000176.1:300-7116 GCA_022707725.1 Chloroflexota bacterium
ATATTGAAAACCTGCACGCCCCCAAACAGCGAAGTCGCCTTAAAGATGGCGCGGTATGCCGGCTGTTGCTCAGTCCACGGGTCGTCGTTCACGATGCTTCCAGACAATGTATATTGTACTCATTGACCACGTCAACCACCTGCGAGACTTGCCCGAGTGTGAGGTGCGGGCCAATCGGCAGGCTCAATACTTCTCTATGGATGCGTTCGCTGATGGGGAAGGTCCCCTCCGGGAACCCAAAATGCTGGTAGGCAGGCTGTAAGTGTGGGGGTAACGGATAATGAACGAGTGTGCCGATACCCTTTTCCCGTAGCCGGGTCTGCAACAACTCACGATCGCGAGTTCTTACTACAAAGACGTGCCAGATTGGCGACATCTCATCGGGCACAATCGGCAAGAGCAAATCCGTCTCCTGCAATCCGCTCAAGTAGAGAGCTGCCTGTTCGGCGCGTCGCGCGTTCCACGCATCCAAATGGTTGAGCCTGACGCGCAGAAATGTGGCCTGAAGCGGGTCTATCCGCGAGTTAAACCCCGGCACCTCATTGTGATACTTGATCCGGGAACCATAATTGCGCAACAGACGCACACGATCTGCCAATGCCGCGTCGTTTGTGGTAATGGCTCCCGCATCCCCGTAGGCCCCCAGGTTCTTGCTGGGGTAGAAGCTCCACCCGGCGGCATCGGCAAGGCTGCCGGCGCGCCGGCCCTTGTAGCGCGCGCCGTGCGCCTGCGCTGCATCTTCGATCACCTTCAGGCTGTGGTGTGCAGCAATGGCGTTGATCGGATCCATATCCGCGGCCTGGCCATATAAGTGGACCGGCATAATCGCCTTGGTGCGCGCCGTAATCGCTTGTTCGATGTTGTCCGGGTCCATGTTGTAGGTTCGCTCGACCGGCTCGATGGGCACGGGCGTTGCGCCAGCATGGGAGACTGCCAGCCACGTGGCGATGTAGGTGTTGGAGGGTACGATGACTTCATCTCCAGGGCCAATCCCGTAGGCACGGACGATCAACTCCAGCGCATCAAGGCCGTTGGCTACGCCAACGCAATGTTCGACGCCGCAATAGGCGGCAAACTCTCGCTCGAAGGCTTCGACTTCCTCGCCTAAAATATACCAGCCGGACGCCATCACGCGTTGATAAGCAGCGTCTAGCTCATCTTTCAACTCGCGATAGGTGGCGCCAAGATCGAGAAATGGAATGGATACGTTCATATGGATTGCGCCTTTAGCGTGATATATGCATCGTAATTGCGGATGTAGTCATCGGCATCGTAAGGCGCCGACGCGAGCACCAGCAAAAGCGCGTCAGTTGTATAATTGTACTGCGTTGCCCACACCATCGGCGGCAGGTGGATTCCTAATGTAGGGTCATCGAGGACAACCTCACGTCGGTCGGAGCCGTCGTCGACGACTACAGAACAAGACCCACGCACGCAAATCAGGAATTGGTGTAGGGTTTTGTGGGCGTGTTCGCCGCGCACCTCTTTCGAAGGCACGTTGTACACGAGAAAATAGCGATGGGGCAAAAAGGGCAAGTCTTTGCCGTACTCGCCCGCGGAGAGATCGCCGCGCATATCCAGAACCCTGGGCATCTGATAGAGCCTGGCGCCGCCGATGATCTCGACGGGCTTGCCCGGCTCTGCTTGCGCGCTCGACACTACTTTAGCAGGTTCTCGTTCGACTGTGGAAGTATATCCCCTGATGCGGGCGGGATTCCCGGTGACGATTGCATTAGGCGGAACGTTGCGTGTGACTACGGCACCGGCTCCTACCATCGCGTTCTGCCCAATTTCAATGCCCGGCAAGATGGTGGCGTTTGCCCCAATCGAAGCGCCTTTGCGGATAATCGTCTTGAGAAAGGCATCCGGGTATTGCTTGCTCCGTGGGAAGCGGTCGTTGGTGAAGGTGACATTAGGCCCCACAAAGACATCGTCCTCAAGCCGCACGCCATCCCAGAGTTGCACACCGCACTTGATGGTCACACGGTCTCCAACCACCACGTCGTTTTCGACAAAGACGTGGTCGCACACATTGCAATCTTCGCCGATCACAGCGCCCGGCAGGATATGCGTAAAGGCCCACACGCGTGTATGCTTGCCGATTTGAGCGCCTGGCTCAACGATAGCTTGCTTATGCACAAAAAGTGTTGTGTCTGGTGAGGCGTTACTTTTGTTCCCTGACATATAGTCCGAATTTTCCAGGCGGTTTACCCACTCTATTCTAGCGACCTCATTTGAGATGTCCGGTTTGTCTTCGCCTGATCCCTTCTTTGCTCTCCCACGTATCCTGGCGCTAGCGTTCCCAATTCTACCATAGTTTCTCCATTATACCCGCGCCGGATCTCGGAGCTTCACGTCCTTGAGCACCCAGACCTCTTCCAGGCGGTCGCCCTGGATGATCGGCCTGCCGCGCAGCAGGTCGACGGTGGTGCGCCACAGACTGCGCGCGTTCTGCGCCAGCACGTCGCGCAGGGCCAGGTAGCGTCCACGCTCCGTCTGGCAGCCGATAGTGTATTTCTTGCCCAGATTTTCGGCCTGGATGACGACGTCAGTCACGGGGAGAAGCTCCTGCGCGAGTGGCGAGTAGCGAGTTGCGAGAAAAGTTTTGCGCCTTTGTGTCGAAGTGATCGTCCGCATTGGCGTGGGTGGGCGCGGCGTTGACAGCGCGCGCGGAGAGGGGCACCGTCGAGGGCGGGTGATGGGGTGGGGTGTCGAGGTGGAGGACAATGGGAATCATACAGAACTGTCCTGTGGAATAGATGGATGCAGTTCACACGGAATGAACTTGAACGCCTTCTCGGCAGTCTGTTGACAGTGAAAGGCTGCCGGCCCCAACGCAAGGCTGCTGTGTTCGACCAAAATCTGTGCAGCGAAGAGGTCACTGTTGGCCTTGTTCAACCAGGCTTTGATTTCGTCAAATACTGGCTCCATAGAGCACCTTACCTTTCTCTTGCACGGTTCTCTCGATGGAGCTTTGCCACTGCGCGCGCCGCTCGAACTCCGCGCGGGTCGTCACCTTGATCTCGACCGGCGCGAAAAGGCCGCGCAACGCCCGGTAGGCCGCAACCGCGCGTTGGTGGGGCGGTAACGGGGATGAATCGACCACAACCAATAAATCGATGTCACTATCTTGGTGCGGTTGTCCATAAGCGTGCGAGCCGTAGAGATAGATGGCGAGTGGATCGAATGTTGCCACAATCCGCCGCACCGTTTCATCGAGCAACGCGCTATCGATGGTTTTCATCGACTTTTACTCCGTGACACTATGCTCCCTTTTCCTCTTGGCCCTTTACCTTGTCATTGTCCCTATGATACCACACTTTAGCTCAAATTCCTCGCTGGATAGAGAAACCACCTAGTCACAAAGGCGTGAAGGAAGCCAGACAGACCCTTCGTGGCTTGGTGTCTTTGTGTGAAAATACCGTTCCCGCCCTCCGGATAGAGAAACCACCTAGTCACAAAGGCGCAAAGGAAACCAGACAGACCCTTCGTGGCTTAGTGTCTTTGTGTGAAAATACCGTTCCCCTGCGGGTTGGTACGGCGTCCATAGCGTGGGCGGATGATAGGATGGGGGCATCGTGGAAGGTGAGGTTGGTCACAAATGCTTACACCAGGCGCACGCCGGTTTGGCGGATCTCATTCACTAAAGGATGATTGATGGTGAAGTCGTCCGGGGTGAACGGATGTGGTTCAATACGATCATCAATCTGCGCCGCCAGACGTAAGAGCGCCACACGCGCCTGGAACAAATTGGGGGCAAAGTCCGGTGATACTAATGCCACATCGATATCGCTCCACTGTGTAGCTGTGCCCTTGACCTGAGAACCATACAAATAAGCTATCACAACGCGCTGTTGCTGTTGTGCTGCCGCGATAAAGCGCGCCACGCTCTGTTCTATGGCAGAAGGGATCGTAACCATACGAATACCTCCTTGATGCTGGCGAGTTGGCGTTGCGTATATTCCGGCGTGCATTGTTGGCGAAAAGCGCGTTTGAGATCGGGATATCGAGCCTCGATGTTAAAGGCTGTGATAGTGAGCAATGCCTCAGTCTGCGTTTCATCCGGTTCCAATCCGGCGATTTTCGCCAGACGCAGCAGGTTATGGAAAGGTTTCTCGTCTCACAGTCACTTCATCCACCCAATGCAAGTATCCATCTCTATGATACCATAGTTTGGCGCAAATTCCCCGTCGGATAGAAAAACCATCAAGTCACAAAGGCGCGAGCGTCATAATTCGCCGCTTTCGCGCAGAATATCGGCCAGCAACTCCATTCCTATCCGAAATCCGGCTTGTATCTGTAATTGCTCGATTGTTTCACGGACAGAGGGTAAATGTCCCTCCTGCTTTGCCCGCAACAAAACACCCAATATGCCGGTACTGCGCAGTCCCAGGGTTTTGGCAATGCGGCGTCCTTCTTTCTCATCCAGAAGGATACGATCTGCTTTCAACTGTATGGCTAAGGCAATCGCCTCGGCCTCGCCGCCGTCCAGATCGCGCCGGAGTACTTCCACCAGGCCTATATCCTCAACGGCCTGGATATGTATCCACCCTTCCGCTAGCGCCTCCCGCACAGTCTGGACGCCCGGCAGATCTTCATCAATGCGCAATTCAGAGATCACGACTGGGGGAAGCCAAATTTCGCCGAACTGTTGCTGAAGGAGCGGCAGCCGGCCAATAATGGCCAGGTTTAGCACCGGCGATGTATTACTCACCACGGGCATAGCGCAGGTCGTCCTCTAGTTCTGATGCTCCATAGTGACGTGGAATCTCACGACGACCCAAGAGTTGGCCGAATTCGTATGTGGACATCCCGGCCAGTTCGCGCGCTTTGCCAAAAGACAAAGCCTCTTGCGCATACAGCGCAACGGCCAACTCGATGAGCAGATTTTGCTCTTTGTATTTCTCTGGCATGCGGATCGCTTGCGCTACAGAATCAGGAATGGATAACTGTAAGGCGTGGCCTTCTTTCTCTCTATGCTTGACGTACTTTTGCGTATCCATTGGTTTTACCTCATTGACCTGTTATCATTCCCATAATACCATACTTTAGCTCAAATTCCCCGCGCCGGCTCTCGGAAGCTCACAGCCTTGAGCGCTCAGACCGCTTCCAGGCGGTACCCTGGATAATCGGCTTGCCGCGCAGCAGGAGAGAGAAACCACCAAGTCACAAAGGCGCGAAGGAAATCAGGCAGACCCTTCGTGGCCTGGTGTCTTTGTGTGAGAGCGCCGCTCAGGTTTTCGGCCTGGATGACGACGTCGGTCATTGTAGTTTTGGGACACGGATGCACACGGAAAACACGGATTTTTTGTAGAAAAAAAACCTGTAGCATCCGTCGAATCCGTGTACAGATCCTTGGGCGTTCAGTCAGCGTTGGGCAGTGCGCAGGCGGATTCCTCAAGGCGCGCACGGATGACGTCCGCGTACGCGCACACCTGTTGCGTACATGCGAGCAGTTCCGGGGTATAGTGGACAACATCCTGTATCAGAGCCAGTATATCTTCAGCAGCATACTCGTGAACGATCTGATTGCGCACTTCACGAATCTCTTTCCAGGTATAGGTCGAACGGATGTGCCCCCGTTTTTCAGCATAGTTAAGCCGGTCGATGAAAGTGGCCTCAGATGGCAGGAACTAGGAAAAATGCAACGCGCGCGCCGCTGCTTCGGCCAACGCGACCTGTTCGAGGACATTTTCTAGATATAGGCGCTCGCGCGCTGTCAAGGCCATATTTGCACCCCTTCCTGGAATGCCAGCCGCGTGAAGGCGGATTGGCCGCACGCTTGCGGCTCCGGACAGATTACAATATCTATCTTTTGGTCGCCTAATTGTTCTTTGATCGCGATTCGCAACTGCTTGCGCAAGGCATAGGCATTGCGCGCCGCCTGGCGGGAGATAATCAGCAAATCCAGGTCGCCGCCCTGCCGGGTGGGAGAGACGCGGGAACCAAAGAGATAGACGACGGCATCGGGATATTGCGCCAGATGGCGATTGAACAGCGTCGCTAGCCGGCCCTGATCCTGCGGGTCCAAACGGACCTTTTGTTGGGTTGCTGTTTCAGACATTGTCCATCTTTCCCTTGGCGAATTTGGGTGATTTTAGCCCCACACACTCAGAAATTCTAATCCCCGTCATCATTGCTATGATACCATAGTTTGGCTCAAATGCCCCGCTGGATAGAGAAACCACCAGGTCACAAAGACACGAAGAAAGCCAGACAGAACTTCGTGGCTTGGGGTCTTTGTGTGAGAGCGCGGCTCAGGTTTTCGGTTTAGATGACGATGTCAGTCACGGGGGAGTCCTTTTCGGAAATTGGACAGGATTGACAGGATTGTATCAATAGCTTGTTGCCCGTGAAACGTCGCTGCGTTTGTTAGCTTCAGGCTGGTTGTGCGTTCCAGGCCGGTGCAGGCACATCAACAGCGATCATCACACTCCCCGGCTCGAAAGCGACCGGTGTGGCTAACATATCTTCGGCGCCGATGCGTAACGATTCGATCAGTTTCTCGCGTGTCTTTTCCTGAGCATTCACGCCAGGCAGATCCACTAACCAACCAATCCACCAGCCGTCACTTTGTTTGATGATGGCTCGATATTTCATACTCACCTCACAAAAGGTATATCCAGGTCGTAACTATTCAGTCTTGAGGTGGGACGCACTTAGCTGAACCCAAAACGGCAATTTTTGCGCTTCCTACTATAATTGCAGGCGTAAAAGTGCGTCCCACCTGAATAGTTACAGCGAAACAATTCCAAGCACCCCTGATCGGTATGCTTCCGCGCGGCGAGTGCCGGGCGCAGCAGGCTGTTGACACAT
>JAKJAB010000177.1 GCA_022707725.1 Chloroflexota bacterium
CCGGTCACGCCCTGCACCCGGCGCACCTGCCGGGCGAACGTGTCGCCCAGTGGCCTGGCGTAATCGCGTGGCCATGCGATAATGCGTTGTAGTGGATCCTGCTCATACGCCACAATGGAACGGTTCAACTGTTCGGCGATCCCGCCGACAGCCGTCACCGCGAAAATCCCCACCGTGACCGCCAGAACAGTCAGGGCCGTGCGTACCTTACGCCGCCAGAAATATTTGAGAATGTCGAGCATGAGTCTCCAATGCCGTACAATTATTTTGAAACGTCATCGCCGTTGCTTAACTATCAACAGAACTTACGCGCAGATGTGGAAAGAGGTTGCACTTATACATATCAGCAGAATCGTCAGCTTGCGTTGTGATTGAGTTTGTATAGAATAGACGCTATAGGAGATTTTGACATGAAAGGTATCTCGCATTTCATCACCGGCGTCGCCATCGCCACCTTCTTCCCGGAAGTGGTACGCGCGGGCGGCGCGGGATCGTTGCTGCCGATGCTCGGCGGCGTTGGCGGCATTCTGCCCGATACGATTGACTTCAAATTTGCCAGGTATTGGGAAAAGTTCGACGTCGAGATCGACCCCGGCCGCGAACCTGACGCGGAAAAGATCGCCGACACCCTCGTCGCGGCGATGCGTGGGGCCTACGAAAGCGGCCGGGACTGCAATGTCATTGTGCACACCATCCGTATGGGCGCGGATTTGTGGCGCGAGTACGCCATCCGCTTCATTCCTGATAGCGACGAGATCGCTGTGCGCATCGGGCCACTGGTCAACACCGGGCAGGTGCCGCTCGCCGGAAGCGAACCGGAAGGCGCGGTGGAAGTTCGCCGCAAGGTCGGCGTGCCTGTGCGGAATACATACAGTGAAGAGTACAAAGTCAACATTTTCTCCGGCCCGACGTTCCGCTTTGCGCGGGAGGATGATCAAGTGCGTGTGCATTTTCTGGACTGGCATCACCGCTGGACGCATAGCCTGCTGCTGGCCGTGGCGGTCGGTGTGGTAATAGGGCTGCTTGTACGCCTGCTCACCGGCAACTGGACCGCAGCAGGGTGGGGCGGTCTGGTGACGGCTCTGGGTTTCGCCGGGCACGTGTTCGAAGATCAATTGGGCCACATGGGCAGCAATCTCTTCTGGCCGCTCACGCGCAAACGCATCCCCGGCCCTGGCCTCATTCACGCCAGCGACGCAATTCCCAACTTCCTCACGGTTTGGACCTCTGTGGCGCTGATCCTCTTCAACCTGGACCGGTTTTCGGGCGCGGCGCGTTTGCTGCCGTCTAGCTATCTGTTTTTCGCAATCGGATTGCCATTACTTATCCTAGGTGGTGTGTACATTTTGGGGCAGTCCCGCAAGACTCATCCTCAAGTTTCCCGCGAAAGTGTACGTCAGGAAGAGCGGATCAACGAAGCCAGCCCCGTCGAGATGGCCTGATGCGCTTAGAACTGTGGTATAATTCCTGTTTGTGAGAAAGGTTTGCGCATCGTCTGTGCCTTGGAGCGCCAGAGCAGCATTGCTCCTGGTTATCGTTTTGACGACCGCTTGTCAGGCTGTTGTAACGCCTCCGCCCACCGCGACGCTTCCGCCTACCACGACGCCTGCCCCGCGGACGACCGCGATATTGTCGCCAAGCGGCTTTCTCACGCCCATCCCGTCCACGGCGACGTTGACGCCCACGCCATCGCCTACCCCCGTGGTGCATGTCGTGGTGCAAGGGGACACACTCCTCGGCATCGCCCTCGAATACGGTGTCGGTGTGGATGCACTGGTGCAGACGAACGGCCTGGATGTGAACCAATATCTGAGCATCGGGCAAACGCTGGTTATCCCAGTGGAGACGGAGGAGGGCGAGGAGCTGGGCATGGTCGCGCCGGTGGGACACATGATTCTGGCCACCCCAACGCCGCTGCCTTTGGACATCGTAGGAACGTCATTGTACCAGACGCCTGTAGGCGGCGTGTGGTGTATGGGCGAGGTCGCCAATACCACTGATGGCCCGATCACCAACATCCAGGTGCAGGTGATGCTGGTGACTGCCGATGGCACACCGCTACAAGCGAGCACGGCTTTAGCGGCGGCCGATTATCTCGCGCCGGGTGCGCGCGCGCCCTTTGCCGTGTTGTTCAGAGGACCACCCGCCGGCTACGCTGACATGCGGGTCAGTCTGTTGCGGGGCGAAGCGGTGAGTGCGATCACCGCGAGTTTTGTTCCGCTGGATGTTGCCCAGCCTGCCGGCGCGGTCTCCGGCCCGCAATATCGGGTGACAGGGCTACTGGTCAACAATAGCGACACTGCCGTAAGCCGCATGACGGTGGTAGTGACGCTCTACGATAGAGAGGGGAAGGTCATCGGGTACCGGCAAGCTGTGCTGGACACCGAGACAGTTTTGCCAGCGGGACAGAGTCGGGAATTCAGGATCTTGCTGACGCCGCAAGGATTGGAGTCTCCCGTTTCTTTTCAAGTTCTGGCCTGGGGTGTGCGGTAGCGCCCCACTGGCGGCGATTCGATTATCCGACTGACGACGCGCGAGCCTTCGCGCTCAGACTATGCTCGAGGGGGGAGGAACGTATTTATGGAAGCCTATTGGAAAATGCGTCAGGTGATCGGCACACTCTATCATCTGTTGACACGTCTGGAGATCATCGGAGCGGAACACATCCCTGCAGAAGGTGGTTGCCTGCTGGTCACCAATCACATCAGCCGTCTCGATACGCCTACCTTGCTGGTTGCTGCGCCGCGTCGCATTTACCCGTTGGCTGCCGACAAATACAAGACATTTCCGGTCTTCAATTGGCTGCTCAAAATCAGCGAGGTCGTCTGGATCAACCGTACCGAGTTTGACCGTGAAGCACTGCTGAATTCGATCGCTGTGCTCAAACGAGGCGATGTGCTCGGTATCGCGCCGGAGGGGACGCGTTCCCGCAGTGGAGCGTTGCAGAAGGCCAAGTCGGGCGTGGCTTTTCTGGCCGCGCGCACTGGCGTCCCTGTTGTCCCGGTTGGCATTACCGGAACCAATACTATGGTAAGTGACTTTTCGCACCTGCGCCGGCTACACATTTGCGTTAGATTTGGCGAGGCGTTTTACCTGCCCAAGTATGGCAAGCTGACAGCGGAAGAGCTGGATGCCACGACCGAGTTGATTATGGGGCGTCTGGCCGCGCTGCTGCCACCGCCCTATCGTGGTGTATATGCCGCCGCCAGCCCGCCTGTGCTTGCGACCTCGTAACAGATCAACCGTCGGTTTTTGTGTTTTGACGGAAAACATAGTCATGGTATAATACCTGTTCGCATGTCTTCATTGTCGTGTTGTTTTATGGTTCATCATTGCGCGAGCGATGAGGAGAACAGCAGCACCCACCGTCAGGTGGACAACCACCATCAGGTGGACAACCACCATCAGGTGGACACCCACCATCAGGTGGACGCACCCACCGGATGGTGGGCGTCACATTGGCACCCAGGAGGGAAATAAATAGCATGTCAGTAGCCAACCTTGGGGTAAAGTCTTATGCGCGCATTTCCAGCGCCTTGCCGTTACCGGGTCTGGTCGAGGTGCAGTTAGAGTCATATCGATGGCTGCTCACTGAAGGGCTGTTGCAGCTCTTCGACGAAATCTCACCCATTGAAAGTTTTAACGGTTTACTGAGTCTGCATTTGCCGGGCAACAAAGCGAAAGAGGCCAAGTTCGACCTCGGCTATCGCTTTGGCGAGCCCAAGCACAGCCAGGAAGAGTGTCTGGACCGTGACCTCACCTACGCGGTGCCGTTGTACGTGGACGTGGCCCTGGTCAACCGTGAGACCAGCGAGATCGTCCAGCAGGAGATCTTCCTGGGCGATCTTCCGCAAATGACCGAGAGCGCGACGTTCATTATCAACGGGACGGAGCGCGTGGTCGTGAGCCAGTTGATCCGCTCGCCCGGCGTCTATTTTGGTGTGGAAGATGACGGCGGACACCGTCTGGCAACGGCCAAGTTGATTCCCGACCGCGGCGTGTGGATGGAGTTCGAGACGCGCAAATCGGGTTACCTGACGTTGCGCTTCAACCGCAAACGCACGATTCCTGTGACTATTTTCCTGCGTGCTCTGGCCGCCGTGGATGACGAACTACACGGTGCGCTGCTCACCGTCGGCGACGATGCCGAACTGTTGGAGCTTTTCACCGAGGCGGACAATGACCCGGATCATCCCTGGGTTGCCAACACGATTCGCCAGGAACCGGTGTGGGAGCCCAAAATGGACCGCACCGTGGCCCAGGAAGCGTTGATCGAATTCTACCGTCGCATGCGCCCTGGCGATCCCCCGACGTTGGAGAACGCCCAGGAGTACATGGTCTCGCAGATTTTCGACCCGCAGCGCTACAACTTGCAGCGGGTAGGGCGCTACAAGCTCAACCAGCGTATGCAAATTAGCGTGCCGACGTCCATTTTGACGATCACCAAAGAGGACATCGTCGCCCTGGTGCGGCGCATGATCCACATCAACAACGGCGTTGTCGGCCCCGACGACATGGATCACCTCGGCAACCGCCGCGTCAAGACTGTGGGCGAACTGGTGCAAGCTAAAATTCGCGTCGGGTTGGTGCGTATGGAGCGGGTCGTCAAAGAGCGCATGAGCATCCGTGAAGAATCGCCGACGCCTGTCAACCTCATCAACATCCGCCCGGTTGTGGCGTCGATTCGCGAGTTCTTCGGCTCCAGCCAGCTTTCACAGTTCATGGAGCAGACGAACCCGCTGTCCAGTCTCACCCACAAACGCACACTCTCGGCCCTCGGCCCTGGCGGTCTGCGTCGCGAGCGTGCTGGCTTCGATGTGCGCGACGTGCACAACAGTCACTACGGTCGCATTTGTCCTATCGAAACCCCGGAAGGTCCCAACATCGGCCTGATTGGGCGTTTGTCCACGTATGGGCGGGTCAATGAATTGGGCTTCATCGAGACGCCCTATCGCCGCGTCGTGCGCGCGTTGCACCACAAAACCGATCAACTGGTCGGCGAGATCCTGCGCGAAGACGTAGTCGATCCGGCGACCGGCGCAGTGGTGGCGACAGCGGATACTGAAATCACTCCGGCGCTGGCGCAGCAGATCGCGGTGTTGGAATTGACCGAACCCGTCAAAATTGTTCCGCGTGTCACCAACGATGTCGTCTATCTCTCCGCCGACCGCGAAGAGCCTTACGTGATCGCGCAGGCCAATGCCCCGTTGGACGGCAACAGTCGCTTTAAGGGGAAGCAGGTGTCGGTGCGCAAGGGCGATCAGTTCAGTTTTTCGCCGGTTGACCGCATCGATTTTATGGATGTCGCTCCGGTGCAAATTGTCGGTGTCTCGGCTGCGTTGATTCCTTTCCTGGAACACGACGACGCGAACCGCGCGTTGATGGGATCGAACATGCAGCGGCAGGCCGTACCGCTGATCCAGCCAGAAGCACCCTATGTCGAAACTGGCGTCGAGCAAGCAGCCGCGTTGAACTCTGGCCTGGTGATCCTCTCCAAGGGCGCCGGCGTGGTGTTGAGCGTGACCGGCGATCGCATCGTTGTTGGGCAGGATGACGGTCAGGTGATGACGTATAACCTGAAGAAATACGCGCGTTCGAACCAGAGCACGTGCATCGATCAACGCCCGAACGTGATCAAGGGGCAGCGGGTGGAAAAGGGCACCATCCTGGTCGATAGTTCTTCCACCGAGGAGGGCCGCCTGGCGCTCGGTCAGAATGTGTTAGTCGCCTTTATGTCGTGGGAGGGCGGCAACTACGAGGACGCCATCCTGCTCAGCGAACAGTTGGTGCGGGATGACCGCTTCACCTCCATCCACATCGAGAAACACGAGATTGCCGCGCGCGACACCAAACTCGGTCCCGAAGAAGTCACCCGCGAAATTCCCAATGTTTCCGACGACGCACTGCGTGACCTTGACGAAGAAGGCATCGTGCGCATCGGTGCGGAAGTTGGACCGCTGGACATTCTCGTGGGCAAGATCACGCCGAAAGGTGAGAAAGAACTGACGCCGGAAGAGAAACTCCTGCGCGCCATCTTCGGCGAAAAACTCCGCGATGTGAAGGACACCAGCCTGCGCATGCCGCACGGTGCGCACGGCAAGGTTGTGGAAGTCAAAGTCTTCGACCGCGAGGAATACCGCGATCTACCGGCGGGCGTCGAGCGCGTCGTCCGCGTCAGCGTGGCGCAGCGGCGCAAGATCACCGAGGGTGACAAGATGGCCGGGCGACACGGCAACAAAGGCGTTATCTCGCAGATCGTCCCGCTGGAAGATATGCCGTACCTGGCCGATGGCACGCCCATCGACGTGATTCTCAACCCGCTCGGCGTGCCGGGCCGGATGAACATTGGGCAAGTGCTGGAGACGCATCTAGGGTGGGCTTCCGGTCGTCTGGGATTCCGCACGATCAGTCCTGTCTTCGACGGGGCGAATGAGGAAGAGATCGCGGCCGAGCTGGCGCGCTCTTGGCTCATCGATTATGCCTGGGACATTGTGACGGAGCGCGCCTGGGCCTGGCTGGCGGCGCAGGAATACCCGTTGGAGATGCTGCGAGATGATGAGGAGGCGCGCCTGCTCTATGTCGCCGCCTGGCTGACGCCCAAGGGGTACAAAGTGGATGCGTTGCGCGACGATCCAAACTACGCGCGTCGCGCCGTGTTGCAGGAGTGGCTGAGGGAAAAGGGTTATCGTCCTGAAGATCTGCTTTTCTTCGAAGATGATCCCCGATCTATCATTGACAGTGAGGCGATCGACCGCCAGGCGCAGGCGGTCTGTCTGCGTCTCTGGATGGAAGCGCGCGGGCAGGATGTCAGTGACTTTGGTGACGAAGAAGCCCTTCTCAAGGCAACCGAATACAGCTACAAAAATAACGATCCGCTGCCCACGCTGGGGAAGATGGTGCTTTACGACGGCAAGACCGGAATGCCCTTTGACCAACCGATCACTGTGGGCGTCATCTACATTATGAAGCTCGCGCACCTGGTCGAAGATAAAGTGCATACCCGCTCTACCGGCCCTTATTCGCTGGTCACACAACAGCCGCTGGGTGGCAAGGCGCAATTCGGCGGGCAGCGTTTCGGCGAGATGGAAGTGTGGGCG
>JAKJAB010000178.1:0-5137 GCA_022707725.1 Chloroflexota bacterium
CCATAGAAAACCCCGGAATAAGGGTTCCTCTGTTACAGCGGCATAGCTAAGCTGATAGATAAAGATAGGCAGGATTGGTAAAAGCTCATTGAACAAGAGCGGTTTATAATTCTGAAAACTGGGGTCGAGCTGCAATGACATCGGATAGCCTAGCAAAAGAGCCTTTCCGACGCCAACCAGGGTACCTATGCCAAACCACCGCCAACTTGTCCTTTGAATTTTGAGCAACTCAGGGCGCTTTTTGCGGATGACGAAAAAGAGCGCCGCCGCGCCGCCCCAGATCACCAGGCTCGGGAATCTGGGAAACGCGAGAATGTGGTCATTTTGGATGGTGATCCAAAGGAAGCTCAGGTAAAGTGTCTGAATTGGCTTAAGAAGAATGATGATCACGATACTCAAGGCATCTATGTGAAACAGCGCCAGCCTGTCTCGCTCCCACCAAATAAGGCAAAGCGTCAAAACGTAGGTGCAAAGTTCGAACAGAGGGTCTAGCCAGGGAATCGGAGCGATGTATTCGACTCCGGTCATCAAGAGCAGCCGCAAAATCAGCAGCCCGGCGAGCATCGCCCAGGAAATGTTCTCGTGGATTTTATTACTCGGTGTATACAGCTTTGTTTGTGGTTCCATAGCATTACCTCCTCGCAACACGTCACTTCAACCTCAATAAACTGTGCGGAGCATCTTCACCACTCGACCTTCACTATCCAGCATAAATTGCCGCACCAGGTAGTTCTCACTGGAGGGCGACCAGGAATACCGCAACCATTCTCCCCACGTTTCCGTTCCTTCAAGGCCAACGGAATGGACAAACAGCGGTTCTCCCAGCAGTGCGATGACTTCCCCTCTGGAATCGCCAATCCTGACAGAGCGGAACACCGCATCTATCTTCTCTGCTGTTTCTCGCCCAATTGTCATCATAAGCAATTCGCTTTTGTATGCGTTCAACCCTCAACCTGTGGCAATCAACAAAGAAACTCAAAACACGAAAGCTGAAGGCTACCTATCGGGCGTCGGCGATGTAACCGAGACCTCCACCGTAACGTAGCCGTCGTTGTCGCTGAGAATGTCGTCGTTGATGCGCAGATACAACAAACCGGCGCGGTCCGCGTAGAAAGTTCCACCGCGTCCCACAATGAACAGCGCGCCATCCGCGCCAATCCGCCCTAGCAACACCCCACCAGCGACACCGCTAACCGGATAGTAGCTCGGAGCAGGGTAGCGACGATGTCCTTCGGGGCCGTGGTACTCGCCCGGCGTGTAAAGCCACGTCCCCTGAGCGCGCAAACGGATGAGATCGCCCTGGTTGACCTGCACACCGACGCTTTGCCAATCACGGTAAGCGTAGATGCGCGGCTGCGCCAGATCGCTGTGGGACGTGGGACCAAGGCCGCGCCGCGCCACCTCGATCCCCGCACCGATCAGCACGATCACCGCCAGAAACACAAGGATCCATGCACGTTTCATAGCAAGCTCCTTTTACGGTAGACGGTAGTCGGCAGACGGTAGACGGGGGGGAATTGACTTCCCCGTCTACTGTCTACCGTCTACTGTCTACTCCCCAGACGTCCGCAGTTCGACGACGGGCACAGTGTCGCCGGATCCGCCGCTGATGATCCATTTGCTGTTGTCTTTCAACTGCTGCGCGATGAGCAATTGGATATACTGCTCGCCCAATTTGCCCTTGCCTTGCAACGCCGCCAGGATCGCCTGCATCGCATCGCGCTCGGCGGCGGAGGTGAGGGTGATACGCTGTGCGTCGGCTTCGGCCAGCGCGGTAATCTCGTAGGCGCTGCCTTCGGCATGCTTCTGCGCGGCGTAGAAGTCGGCGTCCGCCAGCGTGCGACGCTGCGCGGCCTCAGCCTGGGCCTGCTCTTGCCGCTGCACAGCGACCATGCGATCCTTGATCGCCGTCACGACCTCCTCCGGCGGGGACGCGCCCTGAATTTGCACCGTCATAAACTCCACGCCATACTGCGCCTCTTTCTCCCGCAGCGCCGCCATCACCTCGGTGTTCATCTCCGCGCGGCTGTGCATCACCTCGGTCATGTCCTTTGTGTTGACGACGTCCCGCAGCTTGCCCTGGACGAACTCGAAGATGATACGCTCGGGGTCATCCACCTCCAAAGCGAAGCGTCGCGGATCGCTGACGCGATAGGTGTACTGCAACGAGACGTCCATCGTCACATCATCGGACGTCATCGCCGGAACTTCCTCCACGTAGCCCAGCCGCTCGTTCACCTTGACGATGATGACCGTATCCACCAGCGGGATCTGGATATGCCAGCCGGGTTCGTCTACCGAGACAAAACGCCCGCCCCGCAGGTGCAGCCCGCGCTCGTAAGCGTGGATTTTATACACGGCGGAACGTCCAACCACCACCAGCACTACCAACACCACCACCGCCGCCAAGACAATCGTCGCCAGCCTGAACAGCCGGTCGATCACCCCCACCGCCGTCTGGGAGGATTGGCGCACCGATCGATTGCCTTCAGGAGAAATCATCGTTTGTGTCATCTTAACCTCCATCGTCTAATGGTCAAATGGGGCAAGCGCCCACTTATACCCCCAGTCTAGCAGAAATGACGCCCGCCTGCTACTGTAGAAACCTACAGTTCTTGTACATCTCGGAAACACATGTAGAATTCATTGGGACGGCATTTTGTGCCTAAAGGCGCGGGTTAAAGGAAAATGGCTTTGGCCGCCGATCCAGGCGCATCAGGGCTGAAGCGTCAATTTTCGGAATAACTTGAAGGAGAAACGCTAGTGCGTACAGACCTGCACATCCACACCACGGCTTCCGACGGCTGTTGGACACCGGAGCGCGTTGTCGAAGGCGTCCGGGCCACGGGAATTGGCCTTTTTGCCATAGCCGACCACGATACAACGGCAAACGTCTACACGACAGAAATACTGGCACGCGCGGCGGGACTCGCCTTCCTGCGCGGCGTCGAAGTATCGACAATGGTCCGGGATTACGGCCCCAAAGAACTGACACTCCATATCCTGGGCTACGGCATCGATCCCGAAAACCAGACGTTGCAAAGTGTGATCAGGCGAAACGACAGGCTGCTCAAAGAGAGCGACGACGCCCACATCCAGGACATAATTAAGTTAGGGTACGATATCGACCTTGATGACTACGCGAATTACGAGCACGACCGCACACGCGGTGGGTGGCGTGCGCTCAATTACATCATCGATCAGGGCATCTGCGCAGACGTGCGAGAGTTCTTCCGTGTGCTATGGCCCAAGATGACACACCGCTGGCACGATTTCGCGCATCCCACCGAGGCCATCGCGGCGATTCGGGCGGCAGGCGGCGTTCCCATTCTCGCACATCCCGGCGCGAGCTTCCAGCGCAATGGATGTACCGAAGAGGATCTGAACGCGGTACTGGACTACGGCATCGGCGGCGTCGAATGCTACTCCTACGCCCACGATGACGCGATGACGGCACAATGCATCGAGTGGTGCCAGCGCCACAACCTGCTCATCACCGGCGGCTCCGATTACCACGGTGGTTTTGCCGGGCGCGCGTTAGGCGTACCGGTAGTAGACTCAGCCTATCTGCGCCTGGGGAAACTCGAAGCGCTTATAACGACCTGAAGATATGAGGCATCTATGAGTTTGGTAAATTTACTATACCTGGTGATTCTCGATAATACCGTTCTCAACTGGATCATCGCCCTGGGCGCAGCAGGCCTGACCGTCCTGGTGATCCGGGTCATTCGCTATGCTTTATCGCGTTGGCTGAACAAGCACTACGCTAAAGCCAGAAGTCTCCTGGATGATTTTCTTTACAAAATCACACAGCGGACCTGGGCGTTTCTCTGCATAGCCGCAGCAATCTTGACGATTTTGGCGATCCTGGAAACCAAGCCGGCTTTTAGCCCTACGGCGCGCGCCATTGCGCTGCTGCTAGGATTGGTACAAGTTGCGGTGTGGGGCAGCAGTATCATTGACTTGTACGCTCGTCACCGGATCAAAGTGGAAGTCGCCGCAAACCCGAGCATCGCCACCGCGCTGAACGCCGCCGGCATCATCAGCAAAGTGCTCCTGTGGACGGTATTGTTGTTGCTCGGATTGGACAATATCCCGAACGTGGAGATCAACACGCTCGTCGCCAGCCTCGGCATTGGCAGCATTGCGGTGGCGGTTGCCGTGCAGAACATCCTGGGCGATCTGTTTGCCGCGCTGGCAATTACATTCGATAAACCCTTCGAGATCGGGGATTTCATCAACGTCGGCGAGACCAGCGGTGCCGTAGAAAACATCGGCATCAAGAGCACACGGCTCCGCAGTCCCACTGGAGAGCAGCTTGTGCTCTCCAACTCCGACCTGCTCAAAAGCCGCATCCGCAACTTCGAACGGATGACGCGGCGTCGCAGTGCTTTTACCGTGGGCGTCGCCGTGGATACGCCCTACGAGAAGTTGAAGCAGATTCCCGATATGCTACGCGAAATCGTCGCCGCGCAGCCCCAAGTGAAGTTCGATCGCGCCCACTTCACGACGTTTGGGGACTACACGCTCAACTTCGAGGTGGTTTACTTCTTGCCCGTACCTGACTTCACACTGTTCCTGGATACACAACAAGCCATCAACCTGGAAATCCATCGCCGCTTCGAGGAAGAGGGGATCGGAATGCCCTACCCCACGCAAGCCGTTATCGTGAAGCGTGATGCATAACGCTTAACTCGCAACTCTCAACTCTGACCCCAAATGTGCTTGCGCCCACACCGCGGCTTCCACCCGCGAGATCACACCGAGTTTGCGTAGAATATTGCTCACGTGGAAATCCGCCGTGCGCGCGGTGATGTGCAACGCCCGCGCGATCTCCTTGTTGCTCAACCCATCGGCGACGCAGCGCAGCACTTCCCGCTCGCGCTCGGTGAGGCTGTCGCGGACGCGCGCGACTTCGGCCTGCCAGCGTTCCACACGAGATCGCTGCGTCAGCGTCCACAGTGTCTCGCCGCGCATGGCTGCCTGTACCGCTGCCACGATCTGGCCCGGCGCCTCATTCTTGAGCAAATAGCCCACCGCGCCTGCCGCCAGCATCCCGGCCAGATAGCGGTCGTCGTCGTGAGCGGACAAGGCCACCACGCGCACCGACAATTCACGCCGGGCTACTTCCTGGGCC
>JAKJAB010000178.1:5147-7096 GCA_022707725.1 Chloroflexota bacterium
CCCTTCGATGCCGGGAAGCTGACAATCCAGCACCGCCACATCCGGCTCCAGGTGTTCGATCAGCGCCAGCGCCGCCTCGCCATCGTCCGCCTCGCCCACCACCTCGATGTCAGGCGCACGATCCAAGAGCACGCGCAGCCCCATCCGCAGTGCGGGGTGGTCATCGGCAAGTAATACGCGAATTGTAGGCAAGGTTACGTCTTCTTTCTGTCAGCAGACAACATGAGCCAGGCACTCCACTAAAGATGAAAATTTCTCGGCAGGAGAGCTATTTTCGGAATAGATTTAGCAGATTTAGCAGATTAAATCTCAGAAAAATCTGCTTAATCTGCTTAATCTGCTGATAAAAACTACTCACTCACGCCGCAACAAAGCGTCGAATTCCTCCGCCGCATCCACCAAACGCCCCGGTTTGCGGGTGAGGCTGAACCAGCCCCATTGGTCGCTGTGCGGGAAGTCGTCGAGGAACCAAACCAGCGCCACGATTTGCGGTTCGGCATCAACTACATCCAGCGCTGCCGTCAGCCAGCCGCGCGGGTAGTTCTGCGCGGGCGGGATATTGGCCTCGCGGTCGTAGGTGTTGGTGGAAATGATGTAGACGGGCAATCCGCGCGTGGTGGGGTAAGCGTTTATAATATCCAGCCAATCCCGGTAGACGCCGAAGCCCACCCGCGCCCCGTTCCACGCCGCGCGGCGCATGTCTGCACGCGGCTCGTCGGCGCGTAACGCCCCCGACAGTTCCGGCGCGTCGGGCAGGCCCGGCGCTTGCACGTCGAAGCCGTCCGGCGCAGCGAGCGGGATACCGGCCGCCGCTTTCGCCCGCGCGCCTTCGTCCAACAGCGCGACGAGTGTGTTCATGTAGTTCAGCCACGGTACAGTGATGTTGTACTGCCGGTCACCATCCTGATCGACGCTCCACGGGCGCAGCGGTCCCACCAGCACCCGCGCATTCGGGTTCTCGGCGCGGATCGCCTGCACAACGTTGTCGGTGTGTGAGACGTCCTCGCCATAACCATCGAAGACGCGCGCGTACCATGCCGGAGTCACTGCGCGCTCCAGGTTTAGCGCATTGGCTTCCGCCGTGTTGAAATCCGCCCCGGCGATAAAGCCATACACTTCCCGCATCCGCGCATCGCGCGCCAAACGGCGAAAGTATTCAAGGTACTCCGTCAGCGCCAGGTAATCGTCCACTGCCGGTATACTTTGCGCCGGGTCGTAGTCCACGCGCAACAATACCCGCAAACCTTTACTATGGTGGACGGCGACCCGCGCCGCCAGATCGTCCACGCCCCAAAACGCTTCCTCGGCTTGCCGGGCGTACGCTACCTCCACGGCCCAGCCGCCACGCTGATGCCAATCCCGCGCCACATTGGGCAGCGCCAGGCCGAGCTTCGTCGGCATTGCGGAGACGCGAGCGGGTGTCACCGTACCGACCGTAAAGCGGCCACGCTCCACACAGCCGGTATGGCAATCATGATAGAAACGCACTTCGTACCCGGCGCCTTCAGGGACAGTGAACGTCCAGCGCCACAGCCACGTGTCGCCATAACGCACCCCCTGCCCCAACGACGTTGCCGGGACATCGTCCACCGTGAGCGTGACAAACGTCCAGGGTATCACGTCCGTCACCAATGCGGTCGCCGTTTCTCCGGACAGCGGCAATGCCGGTTCGAACGCAAGACGCGGCCACGGCAGACTGCTCTCATCGCCAGGGACTACGTAGACTCTCCCGCGAATCGGCAGCAACCAGTAGCCGGCGATAAGCACAATCGCCAGTCCTACTCCCCACCATTTACGAATTACGAATTGCGAATGACGAAGCACAAATCCCCCATCACGAATGACGAATTACGAACTTCGCGCAGGTTCCTACCCCTGCCGCCGGACTTTCAATCAGCAACTCGCTCTCATGCCGCCGCAGAATCTCAGCGACGACGGACAATCCCAAC
>JAKJAB010000179.1 GCA_022707725.1 Chloroflexota bacterium
GAACGCATCACCCGCTGGAGCCGCATCACCGGGCGTGAGGCGCTCGGTCTGCCGCTGGATGGGCCGGTGTTGTTGGTCTTTGGCGGCAGTCGCGGGGCGCGCTCGATCAACCAGGCGTTGCTGGCGCACTTACCGGAATTGACAAAAATTGCTGACGTGATGCACGTCAGCGGTGAACGGGATTGGCCTGAAGTGTCGGCGGAGCGCAAAAAACTGCCGGAACAAGTCAAAGCACGTTATCACGCGCATGCCTATCTCCACGACGAGATGGGTGCCGCCATGGCGGCAGCGGATCTGGTCATCTGCCGGGCCGGGGCTTCTATTCTGGGCGAGTTTCCCTATTTCGGCCTGCCATCGATCCTGGTCCCCTACCCTTACGCCTGGCGCTATCAAAAGGTCAACGCAGCGTGGCTCGCCAATCGCGGCGCTGCCGTCATCGTCGAAGATGCCGCGCTGCCGGAACAGATCGTGTCCACCGTGCGCGCCTTGCTGCTGGATACCCCACGGCGAGAGGCAATGACGGCTGCGGCTCGCGCGCTCGCCCGACCAGACGCGGCCCAGCGGCTGGCAGAATTGTTGGTGCAGGTGGCGCGCAAACAAGAGGGATGATATGGTACCCATACAAACCGTATTTATAGGTCTGGTTATACTGTTTGGCATCATCGGTGGGTTGCGCGGATGGGCCAAAGAACTGCTGGTCAGCTTCAGTGTGATTCTGGCGCGCTTCATTGAGATGGTGCTGGTCAAACACGTGCCTGTGGTCAACACTTCACTGCAGACGTTGGCCACCCACGATGCGAAAACCTGGTTCTACGTGCGCGCGATCATCTTCGTCGTGATCGTCTCTTTCGGCTACGCCACCACGATCATCTCCTCCATCTTAGGATCGCGGGCACGCAAGGAGAAATTGCAGGATACGCTGTTGGGTTTTTTCCTGGGAGCGATCAACGGGTTTCTGGTGGTGGGAATGCTATGGGGATTCCTGCACGAAAAAGGGTATGCGCTGTGGGGCATCACCGCTCCCACCACGGCCCAAGCCCTAGGCATCATCCCATATCTACCCATCGGGTGGCTGGAAGGGCCAACGTTGTTGGTGGCGGTGGCGGTCGCCTTCGCCTTTGTGCTTATCGTCTTTATCTAAGGTGGCGTTATGATCAACTTTCAGCAGGTTCGCGAAGTTCATATTGTCGGCATCGGCGGCGCGGGGATGTCGGCGATTGCGCGCGTGCTGCAAGGCAAGGGAGTGCGCGTCCACGGCTCGGATCAACGGCAATCGCCGCTCATTGATGCGCTGGCAGCGGAAGGCATCCCAGTCGCCATCGGGCACACAGCGGGCAACCTGGGCCGGGCCGACCTCGTGTTGATCTCTTCCGCCGTCCTCGAGGATAACGCCGAAGTGCGAGCAGCCAAACAGCAGGGCATTCAGGTACTGGATCGCCCACAGTTTCTCGGCGCGCTGACAGCCGGCTACGACGTCATCGCCATCGCGGGGGCACACGGCAAGACCACCGTCACCGGCATGACGACGCTGCTGCTGTTGGAAGCGGGCCTCGATCCCACCTACATCGTGGGCGGGGTGATGGCGGACCTGGCCACCAATGGCCATGCCGGAGCGGGAAAGCATTTCGTGATCGAAGCGGACGAATACCGCAACACATTTTTGGCGCTCAAACCGGCCATTGCCGTCGTGACGAACGTGGAATTCGATCATCCGGACAGCTTCCCAAGCGAGCGCTTCGTGCGCATGGCCTTCGGCAATTTCGTGGACAATATTCGCACAGGCGGCACCTTGATCGCGTGTAATGACGACCGGCTGGCACACGCCATCGGCGCGTCATATCACGCCAACGGTGGCAATTTGATGCTGTACGGCCAGAACGAGGGCGTCGGGCTGACGTGGCGCGCCACCGGCATCCACGCGAACGAGTTGGGCGGCGTAACCTTCACCGCCAGGTTGGGCGCCGAAGTGATGGGCGACATCCACCTGCGCGTGCCCGGCGATTACAATGCCATCAACGCGTTGGCGGTGTTGGGGGTGGCTGAGGCGCTGGGGATCAAATGGGCGATCGCACGCGCGGCATTGGAGCGGTTCACCGGCACGGCGCGGCGTTTCGAGATTCTGGGAGACATCGATGGCATCGTCGTCATCGACGATTACGCCCACCACCCCACGCAGATTCGCAACGTCCTGCGCGCGGTGCGGCAGCGCTATCCGGGGCGGCGCATCGTCGCCGCGTGGGAGCCGCACACGTTCAGCCGCGTTCGGGCACTGCATACCGATTTTATGGCGGCGTTCGCAGATGCAGATCACGTAGTCGTGCTGCCCATCTACGCGGCGCGGGAAGCTGACGACGGCACGCTGACCTCCGACAGCCTGGCGCAGCAGATCAAGCATCCGTCGGTCGAAGCCTTTGCTACCCTGGAGGAAGCCATTTTCCGCCTCACCGGGCAGGCGCAAACCGGCGACGTCATCCTGATGCTGGGCGCGGGCAACGAGTACATCGTGGGCAGGCGCCTGGTACTGGAATTGGAGCGCACAAGTTAAGGGTGAAGAGTGAAGAGTAAAGAGTAAAGAGTAAAGAGTGAAGAGTAAAGAGTAAAGAGTAAAGAGTGAAGAGTAAAGAGTGAAGAGTAAAGAGTGAAGAGTAAAGAGTAAAGAGTGAAGAGTAAAGAGTAAAGAGTGAAGAGTGAAGAGTGAAGAGAATTCGCTGATTCTCTATTCGCTGATTCTCTATTCGCTGATTCTCTATTCGCTGATTCTCTATTCGCTGATTCTCTATTCTGGAGGAGCTATGTCACGTCTGACAAACTGGTTCATCAAATTCACAGGTATCAAGGGACGCCAGCAGGCGCGCTACCGGGCCTACCAGTCTGAGGCGCTCAGCGCCAAGATGCGGGTCGTTAAGCGCGCCCAGGGCAAGCAAAAGGGAGGCCGATGACGGAGCGTAGCCTGGCGGTCGTTGCAGCCGTGTTGGGCGATGCAGCGCAGCGCGATGTCCCCTTGGCGCGTTATTCCGGGGTAGGCATCGGCGGGCCGGCGGAGTTGCTGGTCATCGCACACGACCGTGACACACTCATCCGGGCCATTCTCCTGGCGCAAGAGGCCGGAATCGCATGGCGAGTTTTTGGAGGATTGACCAACATGCTTTTGCCCGATGGCGGGTTGCGCGGGATGATCATTCTCAATCACACCCGCGGCGTGGACTACGATACAGCGACATGCCGCGTGATCGCCGAATCCGGCGCGGTCATCGCCAAACTGGCGCAAGAGGCAACACGTAGAGGTTGGGGAGGATTGACATGGGCGGTGGGACTGCCCGGCACGGTCGGTGGGGCGGTGGTGAACAATGCAGGCGCGTTCGGCGGAGAAATCGCCAAAACGCTCATCGCCGCCGAGATCTTGACGCCGGACGGGCACATTCAAACGGTAGAGCCGGACTGGTTTGCGTTCCAATACCGGTACAGCAAGCTCAAGGCAGCGGATACGCAGGTGATCGTGGTCAGCGCAACGTTCGAATTGACGCTGCGCGACCCGGCAGCGCTGGCGGCGAAAGCTAACGAATACACCGGACGCCGCCAGCGCACCCAACCGCCGGGCCGGACGTTGGGTTCGACGTTCAAAAATCCACCCGGTGACTACGCCGGGCGCTTGATCGAAGCGGCAGGGTTGAAGGGTACGCGGCACGGTGGGTGCATGATCTCAGAGCAGCACGCGAACTTTTTCATAAACGAGGGCAACGGCACGGCAGCCGATTTTCAAGCCTTGATCGACCTGGTCCAGGTAGAGGTCCAGCGGCAATTCGGCATCCGCCTTGAGCCAGAAATCGAGATTATTGAGCCGGCAGCCGTCAGCGATCAGCTTTCAGCCAGATAGCTGATGGCTGATCGCTGAAAGCTGATCCAGGAGACGTAACAGTGGGACGAATAAAAGTAGCGGTGTTATTCGGTGGGCGCTCCGGCGAGCATGAGGTGAGCATTATGTCGGCTCGCTCGGTGATACGCGCGCTCGACCCGGCGAAATACGAGGCGATTCCGGTGGGGATCACCCGGCAGGGCCGCTGGCTCGTCGGCGCGGATCCGATGAAGGCCCTGGAAAGCGAGGACCTGACCGGCACGCAATTCGCTGCCATTTTCGCCGACCCGTCCAAGCAAGGGCTGTGGGCCGATATAGAAACGCAAACCGCTACCAATAATCATCTCGCCACTATCGAAAAGGGCGGCGAGAGTACATTGGCCTCTCTCTCGCAGGTGGATGTTGTCTTCCCTGTGCTACACGGGACGTTCGGCGAGGATGGCACGGTGCAAGGCTTGCTCGAATTGGCGGGCGTGCCCTACGTGGGCGGTGGCGTGCTCAACTCGGCGCTGGCGATGGACAAGATCGCCTTCAAAGACGTCGCCAAGGCGCGCGGGCTGCCCATCACCGATTACGTGTGGACAACGCGCCGGCAATGGCTGGCTGAAGCCGACAGCGTGATGGATGAAATCGAGCGCAAACTCGGCTATCCTGTCTTCACCAAACCGGCCAATCTGGGATCGAGCGTAGGCATCTGCAAATGCCACAATCGCGCCGAACTGCGACAGGGGATGGACGAAGCCGCCTGCTACGACCGTCGCATCCTGGCTGAGTGGGCTGTACCCGATGCGCGCGAGATCGAAGTGAGCGTCCTGGGCAACGAAGAACCGATGGCCTCGATTCCCGGCGAAATCATCCCCAGTCGGGAATTCTACGACTATCAGGCCAAATATCTGGATCAGGGCGAGGATGCCTCGCAACTGTTGATTCCGGCCCCGCTGGACGAGGCCACGGTCCGGCAAGTACAGCGTCTGGCAGTCGAGGCTTACCGCGCCATCGATGGCGCAGGCATGGCGCGGGTGGATTTTTTGCTCAACCGCACGACAGGCGAACTTTATTTGAACGAGATCAACACCATTCCAGGATTCACCAGCATCAGCATGTATCCAAAACTGTGGGAGGCATCGGGCATCCCGTACAGTCGATTGCTGGATTGGCTCATCGACCTGGCGCTGGACCGCCACACAGAGAATGCCCGATCCGAGAGAGTTTTCCGACCGGGGGAGAAATGAGAAGAGAGAAAAGAGTGAAGAGTGAAGAGTAAAGAGTGAAGAGTAAAGAGTAAAGAGTAAAGAGAAACGAGAAATGAATAAATATCTAACTCATTACTCATTACCAATTACTCATTACCAATTACCGTAACACAAAAACCGAGGCAACGAGATGACCAAGAAACCGGAGCAACGACCCTATTATCGCACAGCCGCTTTGTTGGGCGCGCAACAGCAGCCGTATGGCAGCAAGCGTATGCCCGCGCGATCGCGCGCGTCTGGTACTCGCACACGCCAGCCGGAACTGCACCTGGATATTCCGTGGAAGTTCATCGCGATGGTCGTGTTGGTCGGTGCAGCGGTGCTCTGGCTGCTGTTGGATAACCAGTGGTATTTGATGGGTGAAGATATTCGCGTGATCGGAGCCAGTTCCCAGGAGACGGCCATGCAGATAGCCATCGCCTCAGATTTACTCGGCTGGCATGGCCTGCGCCTGCGCCCTGGCGCTGCCACAACGGCGATCACAGAACAGGTGCCTGCCATCACTTCGGCCCAGGTGGAGTGCAATCGCTTCCCGGCGGAATGTGTGATTCGCGTGCAAGAACGCGAGCCGGTTCTCAATTGGGTCGTAGGAAACACCGGCACGCAGGGGGTAGAAGCATCAACGGTCGGCATTTATTGGATCGACGCTGCGGGGGTGCTTATGCCTGCCCACGAGGTACGCGCTGGATTGCCGGTGGTGCGCGGTCCGCTGCCCGCTCTGGAAGAGAGCGCCAGCAGTCGGGCGCGCGTCGCCGTACTGGAGGGCGTCACAGCGCTGGCCGCCCTTGGCATTGATTCGACAGCAGACGAAAACAACCTGGAATACCATCCGGAGCGCGGCCTGATCTGGACCGATCCACAGGGCCGGCGGGTTGCCTTCGGCGTCGGGGCGAATATGGAAGCGAGGTGGAACATCTACGTCGCACTCATCGCACATCTGGAGGCGCGCACCGTTGCCGGCAACGGCGTCTTCCCCTGGACGATCGACGTGCGCTTCCCTGAAGGTCCAACGTACTCACTCGAACGCTTGTGGTAGAGCAAAGGGGGTGTTAATGTGGAACGTTCGGTTGTAGGTATCGATATTGGCAGTCACCGCATCCTGGTATTGGTGGGGGAAGTGCCTGAAGATAGCGGTGCTGCAGAAGGCACGCGCATCGTCGGCGTGGGCAGCGTGCCGAGCCGAGGCATCAAGAAGGGCGTCGTCGTCAACGTCGCTGAGGCGACCAGTGCCATCGCTGAAGCGATAGAACGCGCCGAGCAAAGCTCAGGCTACCAGATCGAACGCGCCTACGTCGGCGTGACAGGCGCGCACATCAGCTCGCGCAACAGCCAGGGCGTGGTCGGCGTGGCGCGGCGCGACCGGGGCATCATGCCCGACGATGTAGATCGTGTTTTGGAGGCCGCCGGCGCGATTGTACTGCCGCAGAACCAGGAATTGATCCACATCATCCCCCGCAGTTACACGGTGGATGGGCAGCAGGGCGTGCGCGATCCGCTGGGGATGCACGGCTTTCGTCTGGAGGTCGAAGCCCACGTGGTGATGGGATCGAGCACGGCGGTGCAAAACTTGCGGAAGTGTGTGCAGGGTGCAGGCATCGAAGTTAGCGAACTGGTGCTCACCGGGCTGGCGTCGGGCAAGGCGATGCTCTCAGACACGGAGCGGGAGATGGGTGTGGTGCTCGTCGATATTGGAGAAGGCACCACCGACATCGCCATCTTCATCGAGGGGACGGTTTGGCACACGCACTCGCTGGCGCTGGGCGGCGAATACATCACCAACGACATCGCCATCGGCCTGCGGCTGCCCCCGGAAGTCGCCGAACAGGTGAAGATACACAACGGGCACGCGGCGGCGGCGCAAGTCGCCGAAGAGGAACGCTTCACCGTTTCGCCCTACGGCGAAGGCAGCCCGGTGGTGGTGCCACGGTGGAAGCTCGCGCAGATCGTCCAGGCGCGCTGTGAAGAAATCCTGGAAAACGTGCAGCAAG
>JAKJAB010000017.1 GCA_022707725.1 Chloroflexota bacterium
TGCCGAAAGAGGTAGACGTCGTAATCGGTTATGAGACTCCCCGTCTTTGTGATATCGGGCAACCTCTGTTGCACGCTTTTCATCCCTCCCTGACGCCGTCGTCGCGGCTTGCTGCAACAACCTTCCGGTAGACATCGAGCATCCGGTCGGTTACGACGCTCCACCGGAACCTCTCCTTCTTTTCCATAATCGTCATCAGGTCGGCGAGGCATTGGAAGGGGTGGTAGATGTCGCACTGCATGTTCAGCACCGGGCAACGCGCGGCTTCTGCCACCTCGTTGAGGTAAGCGTTGCCGACAGCCCAATCGCAGTGGCGAATGGCGATGCCGTCGAAATACCGCCCATAAATCTCCCCAATCTCTTTGGGTGTGTCTCCGTGCGCGATTTGGGTCGTCTTGGAGTCGATGAACGCGCCATGCCCGCCCAACTGCGCCATCCCGGCCTCGAACGAGCTGCGGGTGCGCGTGCTGCTGAAGAAGAACAACAGCGCCAGCACCTTGTCGCGCAGATAAGGGTGCGGTTCGCCCAACGCCCGCTTGCGCTTCAGGTCCCAGGCGACGTCCAATACGGTTTCGACTTCCTCTTTCGTGAAGTCCAAATCCCCAATCAAATTTCGACCACGTAAAAATGTTTTCATCGTACGAGCTCCTTTGTAGTTTTTATTATGGGTCTGAAAATGTAACAGGACTTACCTGGCGAGTGACGCCACTAGAGCAAAGCCGGGAGAAGGGCATAAAATTCGGTGGATTTCACCACGTCCTCCAGACTCACGCTGTCCAACACGGTATGCGCCGTCTTCTCGTCGCCGGGCGCAAAGCCAATCGAGGGGATGCCGGCCTTTCCCATCCAGTAGATGCCGTTCGTGCTGAAGTCCCACTTGCCCGGCGCGTGCTCCGGCAGTCCGATGCGGCGGCACGTCTCCAATCCGGCTTGCACCAGTGGATGCGACGCTTCCAATGCCCAGGCCGGGAAAATTTTATGGACAGGGAAGACGAAGCCGGTGTAGCTCGGTTCATCGTAATGCAAAACCTCGACCGTGATGTCGCCGCGCGCGCGGTTTTCTGCCGGAATCAAATTGCGGATACGCTCCACCTCTGCCGTATAATCCTCCCCGAAGGTCAGGCGGCGGTCGATGAAGATCGTGGCGGCGTTGGGGACCGCGTTGATGCTCGGCGTCGCCACGTGCATATCGCTGACGGTGATCTTCCCGTGCCCCAGGAACGGGTCATCGCCCAGCTCCGGCTCCAGGTCGCGGATGCGTTCCAGGATTGGCAGCAGTTTGTAGATGGCGTTGTCTCCCAGCTCGTTGCTCGCGGCGTGCGCGCTCTTCCCTCTGGCGACCACCTGCATCTCCACCCGCCCCTTATGGCCGCGATACACCTGCATCTTTGTCGGCTCGCCAATGACGACGAAATCGGGCCGCACTTTGGGGTCCACTTCTACGAAGGTGTTGGGCGCGATGCCGTCACACCACTCCTCCATGTTGCCGAAGTAGTAGACGGTGTAGCCTTCTAGCAACCCCAAATCGCGGGCAATCGCCAGCCCGTAGACCATGCCCGGTGTGCTGCCCTTCTCGTCGGATGCGCCGCGCGCATAGAGGACGCCATCTTCCACCTTCCCCTCGAACGGGTCCCAGTCCCATTCGGCGGGGTCGCCGATGCCGACCGTGTCGATGTGGGAATCGTAGACCAGCACCTTCGGCCCGTCGCCGATGCGCCCGATGGTGTTGCCCATTTTGTCGAAGCGCACTTCGTCGTAGCCGAGTTTGCGCAGCTCGGCCTGGACGCGCTCGCCTACCGGCCCAATCTGGGATTCCATACTCGGAATCGCGCAAATGTCGCGCAAAAACTGGATGATGTCATCCTGCTGTTGCTGCATTTTTTGTCTGATTTTAGCAATGTGCTCCATTGTTTCCTCCCTGATTATGCTAGTTTTCCGAACGGTTTACGGCCCTTGGACCCGGCGCATCACGTGGAATTTGTAATAGCCGGGGACAAAGTAACTGGTGGAATAATCCACCACTTTCTCGTCGTAAGTGTAAAGCTGCGCGGTGAACTTGAGAAGCGCCGCGCCGCGCTTGACGTTGAGCCGGGCGGCGTGGTACGCCTCGGCCCCTTCGGCGGCGATCTCGGTGCGCGAGGTCGATAACATCAGATGGTTGCGCTCGAGCAGCAGTTCAAGCACCGACCCGTTGAACGCCTCACCCAGGTCCGCTTGGCGCAGGTAGGCCAGCGGGACGACGTCGCGCAGGTCGGCCACGGGCACACCCTCCACGGTGATCACGCGATCCACAGCCAGGACTTCCACGGTTTGCGTTTCGAGAAACCCCAACCCGGCCAGTTCAGCCGGCGCGGCCTGCCTCTCGATGCTCTCCAAATGGGTGACTTCGGTGGTCAATCCGAGCCGCTGCGTTATACGCTCCAGGCTTTCCAGGACTTCGAGGCCGGCTTCGAGGGTGGGGATGCGCGAAGCAACGAACGTGCCGACCCCCTGCCGTCGCACGAGGGCGCCGCGTTCGACAAACGTGCGCAACACTTCGCGCAGCGTGGCGCGAGAAACCCCCAAGCGTTTCGCCAGCGCCGGCTCGGTCGGCAACTGATCGCCGGGCTGTAATGGTGCAATCATCGCGGCGATGGCCTCTGCGACTTGTACGTAAGGGAGCCGAATGTTTAGGGATGTGGGTTCGGGTACTGTCATAGTCGGCTCTTATTATATGTCAGTTGTCTGACAATTATCCAGGATGATTTTCGTATCTAGGGATGATGTTTGTCATATGCAGGGCAAGATACATTTGCATCTCTCTCTCTTCGTGGTACAACAACGAATACGTTGAAGCATAACGATAGAGGTAATTATTCAGGCACGTAGGCCGACCACGAATTCTTAACGAATAAACGAATGGACACCTGGCTAACGCGCGCTTTTGGTTTAGTATGGGGCTGAATTCGTTTATTCGTTTCCTGATTCGTGGCCGGCAAGCCCTACACCTGCATAGTTACCGAGAGGATACACGCGTGAAAGAACCTGCCACGATGCCAGAATTAGAGCTATCCGTCGTTTTACCGGTCTACAACGAGTCCGGCAATCTCGAAACGTTCATCCCAGAACTGTCCGGCGTACTGCGTGACCTGGGTCGCTCCTACGAGATCATCGCCGTGGACGATGGCAGCACCGATCCCAGCGTGGCGACGCTGCGCCGCCTGAAAGAGCAGGAGCCGCACCTGCGCATCGTCCGCTTCCGGCGCAACTTCGGGCAAACTGCCGCCTTTACCGCCGGATTCGATCTCGCGCGCGGCGAGGTCGTCATCACTATGGACGCCGATGGGCAGAACGACCCCGCCGACATTCCCCGACTGCTCGAAATTATGGAGGAGGGCGAGTACGACATCGTCAGCGGGTGGCGGCAGCAGCGCAAAGAGCCGTTCTTCTCACGCCGCCTGCCGTCGATGATCGCCAACCGCATCATCGCCAAATCGACCGGCGTGGTGTTGCACGACTACGGTTGCTCGCTCAAAATCTACCACTGGAAAGTTGCTAAAAATATCAACCTCTACGGCGAACTGCACCGCTTTATCCCGGCGCTGGCCTCGGAAATGGGCGTGCGCGTCGCCGAAGCGCCAGTGAACGACCGCCCGCGCCGTTATGGGAAATCCAAGTACAACCTTAGCAAAACGGTGCGCGTGATCCTGGATTTGCTCACCATTACTTTCCTGTTGAATTACATGGCCAAACCGATGCAATTTTTTGGACTGGCGGGATTGGCCAGCAGCGGTGTTGGCTTTCTGCTGGGCCTTTATCTGACGCTTCTGAAATTGTTGACCGGCGCAGATATCGGAACCCGGCCCTTATTGCTGCTAGCAATCCTCTTGATGATCATGGGCGTGCAGTTCGTGATGATGGGCCTGCTCGGCGAGCTGCTGTCGCGCACCTACTTCGAAGTCCAGGGCAAGACGATCTACATGATCCGCGCCGAAGAATAGCGCGCGGCGGTAACGGCAAAGGTCGCGTATGTCTTCACGGGTTGCCGGAGCGCGATTTGGGAATTGCGGCTACACGCGAACGGTTGCGCGTATGCTGGCGATCTTCGCCCTGGTGTTGCTGGTACGCCTCGCGCCGCTCAACCGCTACGTGACCCCCGATGAGCCAATCTGGGTGCAGCGCAGCGTGGCCTTTGTCGATGCCGTCGCCGCGCGTGACTGGGCCGCGATCCCTCAAACCGGCCACCCCGGCCTGACGACGATGGCGCTCGGCGCCCTCGGCGTCCGCGTGACAAGTTGGCTGTACCCAACGGAGTCCGCCACACACCTCGCGTGGATTCGCAATATTGCTTGGCTTTCTCCGGAGAACGACGCTGCTTTCGCGCATCTGGCGTTCTTCCTGCCCGCCGCGCGGTTGCTGGTGAGGCTATTCACGGCGGCGGGTGTGGCGCTCGTCTATGGGATCGGACGCCGCCACCTCGGCGAGCGGACCGCGCGCTGGTTGGCGTGCTTTCTCGCGCTCGATCCGTTCTTAGGTGGCCTCTCCGGACTGTTGCACACCGACGCGTTACAAGCCACGTTTGTTGTGCTCGCTGTGTTGTTTGTGCTTCCTCGGCGTGACGATGTGCATATACCGTGGGGCGGCCTGATATTATCCGCGCTGTGCCTGGCATTAGCCGGGATGACGAAGACGTTGGGCCTGCTGGTCGCGCCGGGTGCGGCGTTGGCGTTGCTGCTCCTGCCGCGCGAACCATGGACGCGGCGCGTGGCGCGCGTCGTCGCGCTGACCGTTCTGACGACGGCGCTGTACCTGCTGCTCTACCCGCCTTTCTGGGTGAATCCGCGCGCCGCACTCGAAGCCTTGATCGGCGCGGCGACGTACCACGAAGGCATCGGCCTGCGCAACATTTTCTTCGCCGGACAACTCACTGCCGATCCGGGACCGCTGTTTTACCCCGCCGTGTTGCTCTTCCGGCTTACGCCGCCGGTGTTGATTGGACTGGCGTTGGCGACATACGACGGCATCAAAGTGCGCCGTTTGCAGCAGGGGGGCATATCATCAGCATGGTTGGTCCTCCCGGCGCTCATTTATTTCGTTGCAATCACCTTCGCGACGAAAAAATTCGACCGTTACGCGCTCACGGCGATGGTGTTGCTGTCCGGCGTCGCGGCGCTGGCGTGGGCACGCCGTTCTGCACGCTGGAGGTGGGTCTTGCTGGCGTCGCTCCTGCTACCGTGGGCGCTGGTTGCGCCGCTGCCGCTCTATTACGCCGACCCGCTTGTGGGCGGGCCGTGGCTGGCGCGGCAGATCATCCCGCTGGGGTGGGCCGAGCACGACAGTATCGCCACGACGGTTCTCGCTCGACAATGGCCTGACCCGGCGACGAAGACGCTGCTCACGGCCAACGTGCCCGGCGCGGCGTCGTATTTCCCCGGTGCGACGCGGCGTGTACAAGCTTTCACGATGGCGGCGCTGCTGCCGTGTGGGGATGCGCTTATCACAACCGGCGAGAGCGATGCGCAACCCGGCTACGCAGTCGCCGCGACACTGCGTTTGGCCGGCCTCCCATTGGTGACGCTGTACACGCAAACACTGACCTTTCCACCGGGCTTATCGCTCGTGCTGCCTGGCCCGCTGCCCGGCACGCCTGCTGACGCCGTGGCCCCGTCCGCCGATGCCACAGTGCTTCGCGCGTGGCTGGAGGCGCGCTTTGCGCTTGGTGACGTCTTTATGTGGGTCCACGCACCGGTCTGCTATCCGTTGAACGAAGCCCAACTCACGGCGCTACTCGATGCCGTGCCGTGCCAACCGGCGGGTGAGATCGCCGGGTTGACGATGGAACGCTGTGCGATGCCCGCGGCCTTGCCCGACGCCGCCCCGTTTCGCGCGCGTTTCGGCGGGATGCTGGATTTAGTCGCGGCAACGTGGCCGCCCACCGCGCAGGCCACAGATGCGCTGGCTGTGAAGGTGCGTTGGCAGGCGCAGGCTCCGTTGGATGGGTACAGCCTCTACCTGACGCTGCGCGATCCTGAAAGTGGCCTCGTGTATGCCGAAGGCGGCGACACGCTGGTGGACGACCGCGCGTGGCGCACGACAGCCTGGGAACCCGGCGCGTTTGTCGAAGGGACGGCCTATGTTCCGATTGACCTCACGCTGCCGCCGGGCGTCTACACGCTGACGACGAGCATCTCCGGCAGCAGTGGATGGCTGGGACTGAATCTGCCGGACGGGAGGTTCGGCGGGACGCGGATTGAATTAGGACAGGTGGAGGTGGTCGCGCCGCGCTATCCGGTGACAGATTTGCCGGGGATCAGCGTGCTCGCTGCGCCGGTAGGCGACTTCGCGGGATTGCGTCTACTTGGCGCGGGGACGCTTCCGGCGGACGTGTGGGCTGGGGGACAACTGCCTTTCCGCCTGGCGTGGGAACGGCTGCCCGGCACTCCGCCGGACACGCTGCGCTGGAAACTGACGTGCGCGGGTGACGTCAGCGCCGAGGGCGAGCTACCGATAGCGCCTTCCACTCCGGCGACGTGGCGTGAAGGCCACCGCTACATCACACGGTACGCGCCGCGCATTGATCCGCGGTTGCCCGAAGGAACTTGCACGCTCGCCATGGCGCTTGAGCCAGGGGAGGAGTTCATCCTCGGCGAGGTAACGATCCGCCAGCGCGAACGGCGTTTTGCGTTGTCGCAACAACCACAAATACCCCTGTATGTGGCTGTAGGCGATTTCGCACGTCTGGTCGGGGCCAGCCTAGTTAAGCCAGATATCAGCCGCAGCACGCTCGCGCCGGGCGAGACCTTCGCGGTGACACTGTACACGCAGGCCACGGGAACCGCCGACCGCGACTACACTGCGTTCGTTCATGTCGTCGGGCCGGATGGGCGAACCTGGGCGCAGTCCGACAGTTGGCCGGAGGCGGGCGGCGCGCCGACAACGTCGTGGGTGGCGGGGCAGATTATCGTGGATGCGCACACGTTAACCCTGTCTCCCGCCGCGCCTGCCGGGGAGTACACCATGTTCGTGGGGCTGTACGATGCGGAGCGCGGACCGCGCGTCCCGCTCTATGACACGAACGGCGCGCTAATCCCGGATGGGCGCGCGCCGGTTCAAATGCTTAGTGTTAGCTATTAGCTTTCAGCCTTCAGCTTCTGCTATAACGGACCACGCCAACGCTACATGGGTCATCTCTGCAAACGTGGGGGCCTCTTGGGTAGTTTCGCTGACTGCTGATGGCTGAAAGCTGACCGCTGAAAGCTGACCGCTAACATCACTGCTGCGTCATACGCCGGGCCTGGGCATAGCTGGCAGCGGCTCTTTCGGCGTCGCCCTGTTGCTCGTAGAGGTTCCCCAACGTTTTTAGCAGGGGCGCGGCCTTGCGCGGGCTGACACGATAACACATCTCAACCGCTTTGAGTGAGGCCTCGATGGCCTCATTCAGCCGCCCACTGTCGCGGTAGACGGCGCTCATTTCCCGCAGTGCGTCGACCGCCATCACCTCGTCGCCCATCGTGTGGGCGATATCGAAACTCTGCTGCCAACAGTCGAGGGCGCTGTCGAGGTGGTTGATGTGCTTGAGAACCAGCGCCTGCTCATAGAGCGCTGCCGCAGCGCCAGCAAGATTGCCAAGCTTGCGCTGTAATTGGGCTGTCGCCTGGCTGCACGCCAGGGCGCGCTGGTAATCGCCCAACTGACGATGAATGGTGGAGAGTTGGTGCAGGCACGCGCTTTGCCCGTTTTCGTCCTCAATTTCGCGCATGATTTGCAGTGCCGCTTCATACGTTTCGATTGCCTGGCGATGGTTGCTCAATTGCTGGTGGGCGCGGGCGATACGGCGCAGGATGTGGGCCATTTGCTCCCTGGCGCCCTGGGCGGCGAACATCTGGTAGACTTCCTCGTACACTTCCAACGCTTCGTTGAGATGTCCGCGATCCAGATATAGCGTGGCCAGATCGTCCATGCTGGGGGCGCGCTCCGGCCCAGCCGCCACGGAGATGCTGCGCTGGAGCAGTGCCTCGGACAGGTCGTGCTGGCTCCAGCGGTTGAGTACCGGCACGATGGTGCGGATGACGTGGGCGGCGGCTTCAGTATCCCCGGCTTTGAACAGGTGGTATTGCCAGGCCAGCGCCTCCTCCATGGTGCGCCGGGCTTGTTCAGGGTCTTGCGTCTGGCGTGTCCACATGCCGAGGATGCCGTTGCTATCGCGGGCCAGCCACGCGACGCGTTCCGGTGGCCAGGTGTCCAGGTTGCGCGCGACCACCCGGCGACGGGCTTCGTCCATAAAAGGCGTACCGTAATAGGTGGCGATGCGCGCGTGCAGGGCCGCGCGATCCGCGTCTCCTGCTACGCGCTCCAGGATATGGCGGCGCACGATCGGATGGAAAGTATACATCCGCTTGCCCTGTTCGATATGGTGTGGCTGCAAGAGGGCTAACTTTTCCCACCGTTCGAGCAAGGGAGCAGCGTATTTCTCTGTGATGCGGGTCAGTCTGGTGAGTAACTCAGCGCCAAAGGGCGCATTGAACACCGTGAGGGCTGTCAGCGCATCCTCTTCACCGGGATCGAGGCCGCGCACAATCTCATCCAGGAAGTAGTGCTGCCACGCTTCGGTAGCCTGCGGCGGTTCAGGTGGATGATCCAACAGCGCCTGCAGTTCGTGATCGGCGGCCAGCCACCCGTCGAGCAGACGCAGCGTGTGGGGATGCCCACCCAAGAGCCGGTAGACGTCCACTTTAGCGGCCAACGCCGCCTGGCCGATGTGTGGCAACATATTCATCAACAGGACGGCGTACCGCTGGGTCAGCGGATCTAGGTGAATTTCGCGCTTATAGTCGAGGGGCAGGGCGGCGACATCGGCCCAGCGCTGCTGCGCGGTGAACAGGTACGTGAGGGATGCACGGGTGAACAATAGTCCGCGCATGACCGCTGCCAGCGTCTTGTCGGCGATGACACCGGGCGCGGCGGCAGGGTCGGCGGAAGGAGCAGCGAACCAGGCGTCCAGGCCGTCGAAGACCAGGATGTGGGGATAGGCGCTCAACGACTGGACTGCCAGGTGCGCGCGTTCAGCCGGATCGCGACGTTTGTCGAGCAGTAGCATCGCGGCTTCTGTGTGTTGCCGTTTGCGCCAGAAGTCGGCGATTTTCCCCAGCGCGGCGACCGGTTCGAGCAATTCCCGGCAGTCGATGACGAACACGTCCTCTGCACCGGTGCCGGAATAGGCGATGCTTTGGGCAACCAGGGTACTTTTTCCGCTACCAGAACTTCCCCAGACATACAGGGCGCGGCCGGTTCCCCTGGCGCTCTCTTGATATACGCTGCGCAGCGTGTGCAGAGCCTGCTGGCGATCCACAAAGCGGTGTGGCAGCGTCAATCCGGCGACGTTGCGCACGAGCGGTGGGGTTGGAGCCGCGCTGGCGGTATCTTCCGCCAAATCGTGATCCACCAACTGCATGGCGGGCGCGCGCAAGTAGAGTGCCGGAACGCCCCAATCGAAGCGGCGGCGCTCGGCGGGCCGGTCGGCGTCAAGTTGCCTGAGCGCCAGCCGGGCGTGATAGAGACTTTCGATGGGCCGCTCGCCGGCGGCCAGGTGCCCGTAGAAGGTGTGCGCCAGTTCGATGGCGGAATCGTCGGTGAGGCTGGTGGGCACGGTGAGTACGGCCGGGGCGCCGAATTGCAGCAGGCCGGTGGCGACGTTATCGAAGGCGTCCAATACGCCGATTTGCGCGCTCTGGCACGCCGAAATCACCCACAAGCGCGGGGCGCTGCTATCCAGGATGGGCTTGAGGTGCAGCGCTTCGAGCAGGTCTGTCTCACCAGTGGGCTTTTCGAAGCAGAGGAAACCCCGCTGCTGTTTGTGGCTGTAGTTGCCGTGGCCGATGTAGTGAATCACGTGCCAGTCGCCGATCCCGGGCTGCTGACGGCTACAGGCACTCTGCAAGGCGGGCAGTGTTGCTTCGTCGAGGACATCCATCACCAGATTTCCCGCGCGGACGTGATCCGCAAGGGCATCTTGCAGCACCGTCAACTCGCGTTCTACATCCAGCGCCTTCTGGTCGTTGGGCGCCGCGAGGACAAACAACACGCACAACGGCGACCGTGTTGCGCTTGGTGAAAGTTCGAGCAGGTCTGCGGGCAGACGGCTCAAGCGCATGTCGCCCTCCAGACAGACGAATTTATCGCCATCGTGGAGGTATTCCCACGGCAAGCGCCACAGGGACGCCACGTCGGGATGGAGCGACAGGACGAGGTGAGCTTGCCGGTATTCGGGATTGGACTTCAAAAAGGCGCGCAGGGGTTTACCCTTGCCAAAGAGGTAGCCGTACAGGCGTTGACCATACTGGGCCGCATGTTCCTCGGCAGCTTTGCCGCCGGCCGCACGGCGCTCGTCGGGGGGTAGTACGCCACGTTCCAGCAGCCACAGCGGCCCCAGGTGAGTCGTTCCGGTGGGGTCGTGTTGAAATTCGTTGGTGAAGATCTCCCGCCCATTGTCCTGTTTGGCAATGGCGAAGAACTTATTCCCCAACTTGCGAATTTCAACGCGCAACTGTGGGTACGCCGAGGACATGCCGTGCGCCTCCTCAAAAAACAACCACTAATTTTCACGAATCTTCACGAAAGGAGAGAAAATTAGTGTAAATTCGTGAAGATTCGTGGTTAGAATGTTAACTCTCGTCGGTATGGAATCCCCCATAGAGACTCCTTCGAGAATAGTCCAGTAGTTCTACAGTCATTTTTTATTTTCTGCTGTCTTTTTGCGTTTCGTCGGTGCGCCGCTTCGCTCGCGATGTTGCAGGAATGTCATACGGATCGGCGTGCCGGGGAAGGGATAGGTTTCACGGATGCAGTTTTCCAGGAATCGCTCGTAGGAAAAATGCAGCAGTTCCGGGTCGTTGACGAAGAAAATAAAGGTCGGCGGCGCGATTTCCGGCTGCGTGACATAATGGATATGCAGGCGCTTGCCGCGCTTGCTGGGTGGCGGATGTGCCGCCATCGCTTCGCGGATGAGATCGTTGAGCGGGCCAGAGGGCAGCCGCTGGTAGCGTGCATCCACGATGTCGAGCACTGCCGGGATTACCTGATTGACGTGCAGGCCGGTCAACGCTGAAATGAAGAGCAGCGGCACGTAACTGAGGAACTTCAACCCTTCGCGGACCTGGTCTTCGAACTGCTGGCGGTTTGCCCGCGTCTCTGCGTCGACCGCATCCCATTTGTTGACCACGACGACGACGCTGACACCTTCCTCGGCGATGATGCCGGCGATGTGCGTGTCCTGTGCAGTGATCCCCTCAGTGGCGTCGATCAACAGCAACGCGACATCGGTGCGCTGCAACGCCCGCGCTGCACGCAGGACGCTGTACTTCTCAACGCCCGGTTCGATTTTCCCACGCCGCCGGATGCCGGCCGTGTCGATGAGGACGATCTTCTGTCCTTCCCATTCCATGGCGGTGTCCAGCGCATCACGTGTTGTCCCGGCGACAGGGCTGACGATAGCGCGTTCCTCGCCGAGCAGTTTGTTCAACAGCGAGGACTTGCCCACATTAGGCCGTCCGAGGATGGCGATATGTACGGCTTCGTCGTCCTCCGGTTCTGGCGACTGCGGCGGCAGCAGATCCACCACCACATCCAGCAGATCGGCCACGCCTGAACCGTGAATGGCGGAGACGGTGTAGACTTCGCCCATGCCCAGTTCGTAAAATTCCAGGGCCTGCATCTCGCGGGACTCACTCTCGGCCTTGTTGGCGACGAGTAAAACGGGTTTCTCTGTCCGGCGCAGCAGGTCAGCAATCTCACGGTCTGCGCCGGTCAAGCCGGTTTGCGCGTCGGTGAGGAAGAGGATCAGGTCGGCTTCCTGGATGGCGGCCTCAGCTTGCGCGCGAATCAGTGGAATGTAGGGAATGGAATCCTCCGCGAGTGGCGCCTGCAGAATCGGGCGCAGACCCTTTTCGACGTTGGGCGGCAGAACCTCGATGCCACCGGTATCGACAACGAGAAAGGGGGAGCCATTCCATTCCGCCGTGGCAAAGATGCGGTCGCGGGTGGTGCCGGGGATGTCGCTGACCACGGCCCGGCGCTCGCCGACCACGCGGTTGAAAAAGGTGGACTTTCCCACGTTGGGGCGTCCCACAATGGCGACCAAAGGTTTTGGCATCAATCTCCTGATAAAAGTTATAAGTTGAAAGTTGGGTAGTTAGGCATTCGCGTCTTCGGAAGGGGGCGGGCACAAGGAGAGAATGAAGGCGAACGTGCTCCCTTTCCCTGGATAGCTGCGCACCCAGACGCGGCCTTTGTGCTTCTCGATGACGGACTTCACAATCGAAAGCCCCAGGCCGGTCCCATAAATATCTTCGACTTCTGGGGTATGCACGCGATAGAAACGCTCGAACAACTTGGGCTGCTCTTCCAGCGGGATGCCGATGCCTTGATCTTCGATACTGACGATGACGTAGTCGGTGCCCGGCTGCGCGGTCACTTTGACCGCACCACCAGGGCGGCTGTACTTGATCGCGTTGTTGATCAGGTTGTCCAGCACCTGCCGGATCCGGCGCGCGTTGCCGCGAATCCACAGCGGCTCGTCAGGGATGTCGAGCACGGTAAAGAGTTCGGCTTGTTCGACGAGCACTGCGTGCGCGTCCACAGATCGCTGGATCACGTCGTTGATGCAGAAGGGACACATCTCCAGATCGTACCCGGCCTCGATGCGGCCAATATCAAGGAGATCGCTGATCAAATCTGTGATGTGGTTCAGACTGTGCAGTGCCTTGCTGATAAAATCCCGCTGCACCTCGTTGAGCGGGCCGGCTCGTTCCAAAAGCTCAACGTAACCCTGAATGGTAGTGAGTGGCGTGCGCAGGTCATGGGAGACGGTGGAGACAAACTCCGACTTCAGCCGATCCAGTTCCTTGAGATGGCTGATGTCTTGCATCACCACCACGCGCCCGATGTGATCGATGGAGCTGAGCTGCGCATTGAAGACGCGCCCATCCTCCAGATCGACTTCGTTGTGGATGAGTGTCTGGTCTTTGCCAAGCCGTGCAAAAAGCTCGCGCACGCCGATATTTTCGATGTAATCTACGACCTTTTGACCACGTGCATCGGGTTTGATGGCGAAATTCTCCGCCGCACTATCGCTCCATAGCCATAAGCGGTTGTCTAGATCCGTGACGAGGATCGCTTCGGCGGCGTGCTCCAAAATCGCACTCAGGCGCGAGCGCTCGGCCTCCACGGCGGCGAAGAGCTGCGCATTTTCCAGTGCGATGGCGGCAAAATCGGCGATGGCCGAGAGGGTGAAGAGCTGATTCTCGGTGAAGGCTCGTTCTTGCTCCAGATTGACCACGCTCAGCACGCCGATCGTGCCACGTTCCGGCGACTGAATCGGCACGTAGAGCAGCGCGCGCACCAGATAGCCGGTGGCGATTTTGGTGCTGCGTTGCAACATCGTCGGCCGGCCAGAATGAATCACCTGCCGGGCGATGGGATCAGATGCTTCGACGCAGAGGCGTTGGGCCAACTCGGCGTTCATATTCTTCGAGACGCGCAGGTAGAGCTTGCCGTTATTCTTCAGTAGGATAAAGCCCTCTTCGGCTTGCGTGAGGTTAACCGAGGCTTCGACGATGCGCGCCAGAATTTCTTCCACATCGAGTGACGAGGTGACCGATTTGCCGACGGTGTAGATGGCGTTGATCTCTTGCAGACGCTGATTGAGCTGCCGGTTGACACGGGTCAGATTGTCTTTGAGGTAGCGCTGCGAGGCCTGGCGCGCGGCACGCTCCAAAGCGCGTGTGAGGGTTGCCCGTACTTGCTCTGTCTGAAACGGGTACGCAATGAGCGCCTGCACGTCGTGTTCCAGCAGCATATTGAACTGTGCTACCGTCGGCGTTTCTGAGGCGATGATCACCAGCGACGCATCGGCGGCTCGTTCGTCGATCAACGTGAGCGCCTCGGCCTCGTTCGCGGCGGAAAGGTGCAACAGCACCAACGCTGCTTCAGGCGCGGGCAATGCATTCCGCAATGCCGTCAGTGTGGCAAGATGCACCGTGACGGTTTCGGCCGGCAATATCTGCCCCAATTCCTGATAGACTGTGGCTTTTTCGCTGAAGACCAATATATGCGGTGAACTCATCCCTGTCCCCTAAAATTCCCACAAACTCACAATAAAGTGTATCCCTTGTGTCCAAATTTCCTATTCTTTGGATATTCCCCCGACCTTACACTTTGATTATAGCCCGTAAACGGTTTGAAGCAAGTTAACATACATGAACTGGAATTCCTAACTTGCAGCCATTCCAGCTCATGCATCCCACAAAATCGCCATGCGCTAACCACTTATGCACTCATTGACGCAGCACCAGCGGCAGATAGACCGCGTCGCCAGCGACGGTACGCTGGGGAGAGGCAGCATAGCGACTCGGACTGTAGACCGAGGTCGCGGTCAGTGTCACTTCGTCGAAGTCTCGCATCGTGGCTGTTAGCGGGATGGTGACGTGCAGCGCGAGTGGCAAGCGTTCGCGCGGCATCAATACCGGCGTGCGCGTAATCGGCAGCAACGCCGTGCCGAAGGGCAGTCCCACAGTCGTCGTCCAGACAAAGGGGCCAAGCGTCAGGTCGTAAGCATCGGACAACATACCCGTGTTAACGAGGTCCATGTGATGCGTCACCGTCTGTCCGGGGAGGCCGACGTGCAGGGTAGCACCCTGAAGTTCGACGGCATACGGCGCTGGCAGCGCGCAGGGTTGCAGGTAGTTCAGCACGTAGGCCATCACCTTTCGACGGTCGTTTGCGGTATTGATACCTTCGAAGCCGAAGGCGAAGTAGACCACGCGATAGGTGTCATTCGCATACGCTGTGGCGGCCCAGTTGCCATCATCGGTGTAACGGAAAACGCCCGCAGCATTTCCCACCACAGTGATTTCACTTGGATCTGCCTGGTTGTTCGCCCCATCGCCACCCTCGATGATCGCGTTGATGCCGTTGAGGAAATCTGCCCCGGCTAATTCACGGAAGCCACTGTCATCTGCCAGGTAACCGGCGTGCAGGTAATCGCGGTAGAACGGAGGCGCAACCGTGCGGGCGATGTCCCACCCGATGTCCTGCCCGCTGACGAAGAGCCGCCCCCCGCCGTCGAGGTAGGCGGTGAGCGCGGTCTGATCCGCCGTTGTGAGCGTGTAATCCCAATCTTTGCCGGTGAGCCAGATGACGCCGCGATACTGGCGCAGCACGTCCAACGGCGGGCCATCGGCATCGTCGGGCACGGACCACACGTTGTAACTGACGTTCAGACTTTCCAACGTTTGGGTGTAGTAGGTTTGGTCATTATAGGGATTGCCCAGGTTGTCGAAGTCATCGTCCACCACGAGCAGGCAGGGCGTCGGGTCCAACCAGAAATCCCGACGCTGGTCGTGATCGACGTCGACCTCGATGGCAAGTGGCCAATGGAACGGGGCGCGGGCGGTGAGCACGTAGCGGCCTTCATATAGCGTGGCGCTGTAGTAGCCGTCCGGTGCGGGGGTGATAGCGCCGTCGTCGATTTGCAGCGTGGCGCTCAATAACTCGCCACTTGTCGCGTCAGTGATCTGTCCTTCGACGGTGAATTTGGGTTTGGGGATGAGGACGAAGTCCAGCCGCACGCCCGTCCCCGTCAAGATGGCGACGTCGGTGATGGTCTGTGGAGAGTAGCCGGTTAGCGCGGCGGTACGTGTAGGGCGTAAGCGCCGGAGATGGAGGCTGTGGCGCTAAACACGCCGGGCTGCCCCACCGCCGTCACCGTCGCGGGCAGCGGCAGCAGCACCGTTTCCTGTGACATCACCGTACCGCTGATCTCGCGCAGCGGTTCGGCGAGATGGACGAATGCGGCAAGCGCGGCGCGCGCGTACTCGCGGAAGTACGTGAGGTTGAGCGTGCTGAGCCGGTCGTTGACTGAGTGATAGTTGGTGTTCCAGTCGCGCGGTTCGGCGGTGGCTTCGGCGGCGTTGAAGTAGTCTTCGATGCCCAAGATGGCGGCGTATCCACGATCCCAGAAACGGGAGTGATCGGAGAAGCGCGTGCCGTTTTTCACGATCTGCGGGATCAGGTCGAGGTCATACACGTCGATGACGGCAGCGACCAGCTCCGCCAGCGCGTCGGAATCATCGGCGATAGCAGGGTTGTTGGAGTGCAGGTCGATATCTGGGCCGCCCTTGGCATCCCAGGCGATCATGTCGAAGTTGAGCACGCCGAGGATGTCTTCACCGGCATTGTACGCTTCGGCGGCGTAGTAGTAGCTGCCCCACATCCCTTGTTCCTCGCCGGTGAAGAAGGCCAGGCGGATGGTGTAGTCGAAATCCAGGCCGGCCAGCAAGTCCGCCGCGATGAGCAACGCTGCTGAACCGCTGGCGTTGTCGTCGGCGCCGGGCGCGGGGTTGTGGGGCGCGGCGGCGGCCCGTGAATCCAGATGGGCGGTGAGCAGCACGATTTTTTCGGGGTGGACTAACCCTTGCTTCTCGCCGATGACGTTGCGCAGGTTATAGCTGTCGTATGTGTAGTTGTGATAGCGCACGGCGTAGCCCAGGGATTGCATGTGCTCGTAAACGTACTGCGTAGCTCTGGCGATGGGGACGCCGCTGTAGCTGTAACGTGTGCGCAGGGTGTAAGGCGCGCCGCCAACCTGGATTGCCCACTCACCGCTCAAGCCGCCTGTATAATTGGCGACGGTTTCGGTGGTGATGCGGGTGAGCAGACCGGCGACGAGCGGATCGTAGAGCGGGTCGGTGGGAATCGCGCCAGCTACCGGCGCGGCAAGGACGATGGGGTCGGAAAGTGGTATGAAGCGCACCGGCAGCGCATCCAGGCTGGCGAGGGCGACGCCGGAGCGCAAGCGTCCCACGGCGTGGCGCCCGTCGTCGCCCAGGATGGTAAAGCGCGAGGCGGCGGTCGCAATGGATGCTCCGCTCCGGCCTCCGTCACTTTCGAGAAGGTAGTAGGAAGCGCCCGTAGCATCCGGGTCGAGGGTGGTGAGAGGCAGGCCGAGCAGCGCGATACGTTTCTGTTGGTTGGGCGTGAGGATCGCCAGGAGATAATCGGCATCCGGTGTGGTGAGATGCGCGTAGACAAGGACATCGAACGCTGCGACTCGCGTGAGGTCATCGACACCGGCGAGGTCGATCCGCACCAGAGCCGGCGTCGCTGGAATCTGCGCCGCGCCCGGCGCTGCCAAAAACCCGAGCACGCCGCTCAATCCAAGCACAATGGCAAACAACAGCACTTTGATTTTCATAGATTCACCTTTTCACTACACTTCGCATGAGGGGGCGGGGGGGGGCGCAGCCCGCCCCTAACACCCTCCCCATTTTCATTGAGATGATACAAAATCTCAATTGGATGTTGTGAACCGGGTCAGGGCGTCGTATAGCAGGGTAATGAAGACGTTCAGGTGGTTGTCGATTCTACCGGGGAACGTGGCGTCGATATAGTCGAGCGTGTCATATTCGGTATGCCGGATTTTGCCATCCTCGCCCAAATTCGGGTCAACCTGGGTCATCGCATCGGGGTCGAGGTCCCAGTTCGTCGCCTCGAAAAAGGCAAAGGGGATGCCGGCTTCCTGGAACGCGTCGTAATCCGCACAATCGCAGGGCGTCCCATCTGGTTGATCTAACTGTCGAGCCGTTCGTGCCTCCAGAGCGAATCCCGCTTCCGCCGCTGTGTTTATAATCCAATCCCGCAGACTGCCCCGGCCCGCGCCGCCATACACATAGGTAATGTCGCCGGCGATCAGGCTGTCCAGGTTGATCATCGCCACGGTGTTTTCGATGGCCGCTTTATCCATCTGTTCGACGTAGTAGTGCGAACCATCCATATCCGCTTCCTCAGCGCCAAAGGCGATAAAGCGAATGGTGTAGGGCGTTTGCACGTCCTGGAGCAGCTTGGCGACCTCCAACAACACCGCTACCCCTGAGGCGTTGTCGTCCGCGCCATCCGCGTCGTCAACCGAATCGTAATGCGCGCCGACGACGATTTCCTCAGGCGATGCCCCACGCTTGACGGCGATCACATTGGCGGATTCCAGCTCTTCATCGTCATCGTTGGCGAAGGCAAAACGCTGCACTTGTGGGTCGTAGCCGTAGGCCTCGAACGCCGCCTGGATATACTCCGCTGCTTCGGCTTCTTCCTGTGAGCCAGGCAGCCGGGGGCCGATGTCCTCGCACAGCGCCACGAGGTGCTGGCGGGCGATCGCTCCATACGTCACCCCGGACGGCGTCGTGATGGCTGGCCTGATCGCGGTTGGCGGGGCAGTCTCTCCTTCAGGCTCTTCGGCGGAGGGCCGGCTGACAAAGTCGCAGGCAAGCAAGCTGAAAAGACAGAGCAAAAGCAAAGGCAGGAGCTTAAGGTTGTTTTTCATCGTTTTCCTTCTGGCCGGTCGTTAACCCGCACTCCGGTGAAATTCTTGTGAGACTCGCAAGATAGTATAATGGGAAAGCTGGCAGCGGCAAGTTCACAGGACGGCAATACAGGTGAAGAAATGGCTGTCGTACACGCGCGAGGAATTGCATGAGCGATAGCTTTGTTTTCATCGATACGAACATATTCGTCTACGCCAAACTCCAAACGCCGCAAACCTTGGCCAAACACCACCGTGCAATGCAGCTATCAAGAACGCTTTCGACGCCCGTCATCGTGAGTGTTCAGGTGCTCAACGAGTTTTCGAGCGTTTTGTCAAAGCATAAAGTCTCCGATGCAACCATATTGGAGGCAGTAAAGGCGATTGCAACAGATAGCATAGTAACACCGCTTACTTGGATGACCATTGAACACGCTTGGGAGATTAAAGGTCGTTATCAACTGGCCTATTAGGATAGTTTGATTGTGAGCGCTGCGCTGGAAGCGGCATGTACTGTGCTTTGCTCGGAAGACTTGCAACACCAGCAAATCATTGAAGGGACGCTTCAAATTATTAACCCTTTTGTGACATAAATGCAGACTGGTTCTGGCCAGAAGTTACCATCAACAGGGCAGCAGTACAAGACCCAGAATTCAACATAGAACCCCCTTACGAGAGTATTCTCAGAAGGGGGTTCTATGCACTAACACGCGTTCTATTCCAGTGCCCGCTCGGCGATTGCCTTCTCCGCGTGGGCGATGAAGTCCGCCACCGGCAGCGCACCCAGATCGTTGCCGCTGCGCAACCGCACGGCGACCGCGCCCGCTTCGACTTCCTTATCCCCGATGACGAGCATATACGGCACCTTCATCAACTGCGCCTCGCGGATCTTGGCGTTCATCCGCGATGACGAGGCATCCGTGCTCACGCGCAGGTGGGCCTGGCGCAGCGCGTCTTCCACCTGTTTGGCATACTCGATGTGCCGGTCGGCGATGGGGATGACGCGCGCCTGCTCCGGCGCGAGCCACACCGGGAACGCGCCGGCGTAGTGCTCCACCAGGATGCCGAAGAAGCGTTCCAGCGAACCGAGCAGCGCCCGGTGCACCATATAGGGCCGGTGTTCGTTGCCGTCCTCGCCCACGTAGGTCATATCGAAGCGCTCCGGCTCGTTGAAGTCGAACTGGATCGTCGTCAACTGCCACTCGCGGCCCAGCGCATCCTTGATCTTCAGGTCGATCTTCGGGCCGTAGAACGCGCCGCCGCCCTCGTCCACCTGGTAAACCAGCCCTTCGGCGTTGATGGCGCGCAGCAGCGATTCCTGCGCCTGTTCCCAGCGCGCCGGTTCGCCTACGGCTTTCTCCGGGCGCGTGGAGAGGTACGCTTCGATCTGCTCGAACCCGAACGCGCGCAGCATCGCCAGCGAGAAGCGCAGCACGCGCAGCGCCTCGCCCTCGATCTGCTCCGGCGTGCAGATGATGTGCGCATCGTCCTGCGTGAAGCCGCGCACGCGCATCAGCCCGTGGAGCACGCCGCTCTTCTCGTAGCGGTAGACCGTGCCAAGTTCCGCCCAACGCAGCGGCAGCTCGCGGTAGGAGCGCAGGCTCGTCTTGTAGATCAGGATGTGGAAGGGGCAGTTCATCGGCTTGATGTAGTATTCCTGCTCTTCGATTTGGATGGGGGAATACATGTTTTCTTTGTAAAAGCCGAGGTGCCCGCTGGTTTCCCACAAGCTGGCTTTACCGATATGGGGCGTGTAGACCAGGTCGTAGCCGTT
>JAKJAB010000180.1:0-236 GCA_022707725.1 Chloroflexota bacterium
TTTTTCTATGCGCATTGTTTTTGAAAAACGAGAGTCTGTTTCGCAGCGGGCGACGGTGCTGGTGCCGATCGTTTCGTTTGTCGTATCGCTGGTCTTTGGCGCGATTCTGTTGGCCGTTTCCGGGGCCAATCCCTTCGTCACCTACGCGGCGATGGCGAAGGGGGCGTTCGGCTCGTGGTATGGCATCACCGAAACGCTGGTCAAGGCTATCCCTCTGATGCTGACGGGGCTGGCGG
>JAKJAB010000180.1:300-4478 GCA_022707725.1 Chloroflexota bacterium
CCCGGCTGGACGGTGCTGCCGTTGGCGATCCTGGCCGGCATCGTCGCGGGGGCGCTGTGGTCTGGCATCCCGGCGCTGCTCAAAGCCTATCTCAAGGTGGATGAGACGCTGACGACGTTGATGCTCAACTACGTCGCCATCCTGTATTCCGAGCACCTGTACTACATCGCCTGGCGCGCGCCGAACTACAACTCTGGAACGGTCAAATTCCCCGAGACGGCCTGGCTGCCGCAAATTGCCGGGCGCGCCAACGCTGGACTTATTTTTGCCATCATTCTGGCCGTATTGCTGTGGCTGGTGTTCAAATACACCCGCTGGGGCTTCGAAGTGAAAATCATCGGCGAGAACCAGACGGCAGCGCGCTATCTAGGCATCAACATTGCCAAGAACATCGTGCTGGCGCTGTTGCTCTCCGGGGCGTTGAGCGGGCTGGCGGGCGCGTGCGAAGTGCTCGGCCTGTCGCGCCGCCTGCAACAGGGACTTTCGGTCGGCTACGGTTACACCGCGATTATCGTCGCGTGGATGGCGCAGCTCAACCCTATCGTAATCCTGGCGGTAGCGATCCTGATGGCGGCGCTGCTCGTCGGCGGCGACCAGATTCAGATAAAGATGCACCTTCCGGCTTCGGTGGGGCTGGTGCTGCAAGGCATGATCCTCATTCCGATGCTGGCCGGGACTATCTTCACCGAGTACCGTATCCGCGTCGTACACCCTGAAAAACACACACAGACAGAGGCGGCGTCATGACCGAAATTCTCCTGCTACTGCTTCAAATCTTGACGATTACGTTGCGCGCGGGCACGTCGCTTATCTACGCGACGGTGGGCGAGATCTACACCGAACGCTGCGGCATCCTCAACCTGGGTCTGGAAGGGATGATGCTGACCGGCGCGGTGACGGCGTTCGCCACTGTCTTTTACACGAAAAACCTGTGGCTCGGCGTGCTCGTCGCTATGATAATGGGGATGATCCTAGCAGCCATCCACGCTTTCCTCACCGTCACCATGCGCGCCAACCAGGTGGTCAGCGGTTTGAGCATCACGCTGTTCGGCAGCGGCCTGGCCAGCTTCCTGGGCGAGCGCCTGGGACCGGCTTCCAACAACTACAACCTCGCCGGTATGAGCGGTCCGCGCTTCAGCCCCATTGCTATTCCGGTGTTGAGCCAGATACCGGTGGTAGGCGCTTTCTTCAAACAGGACCTTCTCACGTATCTGCTGTACGGACTGGTCCCCTTGGCCGTCTTTTACCTGTACAAGACCCGCTACGGCCTCAACCTGCGCGCTGTCGGCGAGAATCCCCAAACGGCAGACGCAATGGGCATCGACGTCGCCAAGACGCGTTACCTGTACACCATTTTGGGCGGGATGTTGACGGGGTTAGGCGGCGCGCACCTGTCGCTGGCCTACGCGCCCGGCTGGACGGAGAACATCACCGGCGGGCGGGGTTGGATTGTTATCACGCTCGTCATCTTCGCTATGTGGAACCCGGCGCGCGCCATATTGGGCGCGATCCTCTTTGGCGGCATCAACGCGGTGCAATTCCGCTTGCAGGCGGGCGGCACGACCATTCCAGCGGCCTACCTGAATATGCTGCCCTACCTGACGACGATCCTGGTCCTGGTCGTCATAACGTGGTGGGAGAACCTCAGACACCGCATCGGCGCGCCAGCCGCATTGGGCAAGGCGTATATGCGGGAAGAGAAGTGATCGGTAATCAGTAATCGGTAATGAGTAATGAGTAATGAGTAATGAGTAACGAGTAATGAGTAACGAGTAATGAGTAACGAGTAACCAGTAACCAGTAACGAGTAACCAGTAACGAGTAATGAGTAACGAGTAACCAGTAACGAGTAATGAGTAACGAGTAACCAGTAACCAGTAACCAGTAACGAGTAACGAGTAGCCAGTAACCAGTAACCAGCAACCAGCAACCAGCAACCAGCAACCAGCAACCAGCAACGAGTAAATGAGATGAACGAAATTCAAGCAGATTGGAAAGCACAAGGGACGTCGAGAATGTGTTTTGTGTGTGGACGGGAAAATCCGGTGGGACTGCACCTGCACTTCTACGAGGACCCGGAGGCGCACCAGATTGTTGTGCCGTTGAACATCCCCGAACAATATCAGGGGTATCCGGGCGTCGTCCACGGCGGAATTCTTGCCACGATCCTCGACGAAACGACGGGACGCGCTATCAATGTCGGACGGGATGACGAGCAGTTTTGGGTGACCGCCAAGTTTGAAATACGCTATCGTCGCCCCACGCCCACGGAGACGCCGCTGAAAGCCGTCGGTTGGGTGGTAAGCCTGCGCTCGCGGACAGCAGAAGTCGCCGGAGAAATCCGGCTCCCCGACGGCACTGTGACCGCCGAAGCCACCGCCGTCGTCGTTTGCCCATCCGGCGAGACGCTCAAGGCGTGGGAAGAGGAACGCAAGTATTGGAGATAAGAGTTAGGAGTTAAGAGTTAGGAGTTAGGAGTTAAGAGTTAGGAGTTAGGTTGTGGGTTGAGAATTAAGGGGTAGTTGTGACTGATTGGTTCACCCCCTACTCCCTACTCCCTTACTCCCTACTCCCCTACTCCCTACTCCCTATCTATTCTGGAGGTATCATGTTACGGAACGTAAAAAACTATAAACGAGCTAAAAATATCGACGATGCCGTCGCGTTGGTGCAATCTAATCCTAATGCCATCTACATCGGCGGCGGCGCGTGGACGGTAGCGCAAGGGGATGCACAACTGGAAATGGTGGTCGATTTGCAGGAAGCCGGTCTGGACATTCTCGAGGGCAACGTCGATGGCGTGCGTATGGGGGCCACCATCACGCTACAGGCCATCATCGACCATCCCGATGCAGGGACACTCGCCGACGGGATTCTGGCGCGGGTAGCGAGCTACACCCAATCGCGCAATCTGCGCGAGCAAGGCACGCTCGGCGGCACGCTGATCGTCGCCGGGCCGGCGGACCCGCTTACGACGGCGCTGCTCGTCCTCAACACCGACGTCCTCTACGCCGACCCGGTGGTGCATACCGCGCCGTTCACCAGCTTCGTAGCCTACCGCGACCGGCTCATCAAGACGCGTGTGCTCATCACCGAAGTACGCGTCAAACGCCCGCCCGCGCGCAGCGCCGCCGCCTTCGAGGTCGTCGGGCGTTCGCCCAAGGATAAGCCCATCGTCTGCGCGGCGGCTTACGTTGCCGTCGAAGAGGGCCTGCCCATCGAAGTCCGGGCCGCCGTCGGCGGCGCGGACGCCAAACCTGTCCGGCTCCACAAGACCGAGCACTTGCTCAAGGGGCAACTGCTCACCCGCGAGAAGGTCGTGGGCGCGCTGCCGCCATCGTTATCCGAATTGAAACCCGTTGGCGATTTCCGTGGCAGCGCCGAATATCGTATGGAAATGGCGCAGGTATTACTGCAACGCGCAATCTTGGGCGCGTGGGAAAAGGCGCGCCGCCTATAGCAACTGGACATCGATAATCAGGAATTGGTAATCGATAATCCCTGATTACCAGTGACCGATTCCTTATACCTCTCAACAGGAGAATCAATGCCAGAAGGTACTGTGGGAACGACAAAACGTGAGACGCTCGGCTGGTCTTACGGCGGGCAGGCCATCATCGAAGGGGTGATGATGCGCGGCAAATATAACGCCGCGATTGCTGTGCGCCCACCCGAAGGCGAGATTATCGTCAAACAAGAACCGTTGGGCAATTTCTACCGGGGCTTTTTCAGCAAAGTCCCGTTCTTGCGCGGCATCCCGCTGTTGTGGGATTCACTCGGCCTGGGGATGAAGGCGCTGTTCTTCTCCGCCGAGGTCGTCGGGCAGGCCGAGGACCCGGACTTCAAGATGAGCAGCGGGATGGGCTTTGTCACCGGCGCTTTTCAACATCGTCGAGGGCTTGATCCGGCTGTGTCTGCTCATTGGCTACATCGCCGCCGTCGGACGGATGGAGGATGTCCAGCGGGTGTTCGCCTATCACGGGGCGGAGCACAAAACGATCAACGCGCACGAGGCCGGCGCGCCGCTCACGGTCGAGAGCGTACGCATCTTTTCGACGACGCATGCGCGCTGCGGGACGGCTTTCCTGCTCATCGTCGTCTTCATCTCGATCCTCGTGTTTGCGCCGTTGGGGCGGCCGGCGTTCCCGGTCCGTATCGCGTCGCGGCTGCTGTTGCTG
>JAKJAB010000180.1:4488-7093 GCA_022707725.1 Chloroflexota bacterium
TCCAACGGCTCACCACCCGCGAGCCGGACGACAGTATGCTCGAAGTCGCCATCACCGCGCTGGAAACCGTGCTGGCGGGAGAAGCTGACTTCGGACAGGAAATTCGTGCCTGATGAAAGGTTACAAGCCGGTCATCAGTTTTGGAGAGGATGTCGCCGAGACGTATCGTGATGCCCGTCGCGGCGATGAGAGCGCGGCTGTGGCCTTCCTCACACGCCTGGCGAATGACGGACCAGCCAGAGAGCATCGAAGTTGATAGGGTACAACAGCAAAGTATTGCAGTAGCTCATCAAAGGGACGTCCCTGAGCGCGCGCCTGATTGAGCAGGCGTTGATGAACCGAAGCCGCGATATTGTGGGTCATAGCAATGTCTCCAGGTAGGGACGCATAACGTTATCCACGCGGCAGATTTGCGCGTATCTGAGCAACATATCCACCTGAAAGGCAGGATGGACGCGGTAGGTGCGCAAAGCTTCTAGTGCGATATCCAAACCGAGTTTCCGCCGATACTTAAAGCTGTCGGCCACGCACTTGGCAGGCGCGTAGATGCGTACCGGTATGGCGTCCAGGGTATGGAGTTCAACCCCTTCACTGAGAGCCAGGCCAGAAAAACGAAACACACGCAGGGGTGGGTAAGCCAAAGTTGGATGCGCAACTTGAGGCGGCAAAGCAATATCCACAGCGTGAGGAATCTGTGTGGTCAACCCGTGAAAAGCGAGCGCCGAAACCAGGCAGACGACAACCTGGGGAATTTTGTGAGCGACTGTCACCAGATCAGGGTAAGCCAGTGGCTGCAGTTCGGCCAAGCGATAGAGTCCCCGGCTCAACGGCTCGACCAGACCAGCATCACGGAGCGCGTAGAGCGTGCGTGGGTGGATACCCAGACGCAGTGCGTCGGATGTGCGCAGGATACCCGTATGTTCACGAAACAACGTGAGCGCAGCTTTCATCGTCGGAGTGATGTCCACTTCTTACCTCTTGTGAATGGATAAAAAAATCAATACTTTTATATAAGTATAGATATTTTTATCCAGGCGTCAAGTTCGACCTCCTGTTCACTGTGAGCATTTGGTACATATTAAATGGCCCCGGTTGCCGGGCGGAAACCTTCCCCCAATACTTCGTGTGCTTCGGAGACCACGACAAAGGCGCGGGGATCTATCTCCGCGATGATGTTCTTGAGCAGCGTAACCTGCGTGCGGTAAACGACGACGTACAACGCCGGACGGGGCGTCTCCGTGTAGCCGCCGCGCGCCTCCAGTTGCGTGACGCCCCGCCCCAACTTCTCCATAATGGCCTGGCGCACAGCGGCGTGCCGGTCGGAGATGATCACCGCCGAACGCGCGTAGCCGACGCCTTCCTGCACGAAATCCACCACCCGCCCGGAGACGAAGTTGACGACCAACGCGTACAACACCGGCACGATACCGACAACCGCCGCCGCGCCAAGCAGGATCGCGCCGTTGATGCCAATCAACACCTGCCCAAATGACATCCCACGATGGCGCGCCAGCAACTGCGCAGCAATGTCCGTGCCGCCGGTCGTTCCGCGCCCGCGCAGCACCAACCCGATGCCAATGCCGTCCAACAGCCCACCGAAGAGCGTATAGAGCAATGGATCGCCGCCGACGGGAGACAGATAACGGCTCAACACATCGATGGACACCGTCAATACCACCACCGCGAAAATAGTGCGAACGAAAAAGCGCAACCCGCCGCCCCACTTGATCCCCGCGAACAACAACGGGATATTGAGCAGCAGCGTCACCAAACCGATGGGCCAGCCCCACAGGTAATACGCCAACATGCCGATGCCGGTCACGCCGGTGGAGACGACACGATTCGGTTCGAGAAACAGCGGCACATTCGCAGCGAGGATCACCGATCCTATGAGAATGAGCGCGTAGTCGTAAACCTCACGCATAAAGGCACCAAACTTGGGATGTTGTTTAAGTTTTTTCACGAGGACCTCCGAGCATAGGCGCAGAAAACGTTGTAATGTCAATGACGCGGGGACAGATCAGACTGACAAATCGTCAATCAAAAATCGCAAATCTAGAACCGGGATTAGCGACGGCGCAAGAAGGCGGCGGCGCCCAGGAACAAAGCCACGCCTTGCAAAATGAATCCGGCGATCACAGGCCAGTTCGACGGTTTGGCCTCTGTCGTGGTCGGTTCCAGGTCGACGAGGGGCGTCCAGGTTGGCAGAGGTTCCAGGAATTCCGGAGCCAGCGTGGGGACAGTCGGCCTTGCGGATGGCGTCTCCATCTGCGGAGAAGGTGATTCCGTGCCCTCTGGTGATGGCTGAGGCGTACCGTCTGTTTCTGGGGAGGGTTCCTCAGGAGAAGGCTGTGGCCCGTTGGCCAGCTCTGGGAGCAGTGTGGGCGTAGGCGGCGCTTCGCCAGGCTCTACGAGGCGAATGGTCGCCTCGGCAACAGCGGTACGATTTGCGCCGTCGCGGAATTGCACATAGACGGCGTACTCACCGGGTTCCATCCCGGCCAACGCCCAGGGCAACAGCGGTTCCCAGTGCTGCCAGGGCACGCCATTGAAGTCGGGGGTGTGGTTCAACTGCACCTCGATGGCTCTGCCAATCCACGCCCCC
>JAKJAB010000181.1:0-275 GCA_022707725.1 Chloroflexota bacterium
GATATGAAAACACAAGACGCAGTCTTCCGCCAGGCGTATCCGGCGCCGCCGTATTGGGCGGCGCGGTTCGACGTGGCGAACCCACCCGCTCCCGGCGCATTCGTGCTGGCGGACCTGGGTGGGCCGCTGCGCGAGGCGCTTTTCCCGGCGACCATCGACGCCGACGGCTTCACCGCGATGTTGCTGCCGCGCCACCCGGCGACGCGGCTCTTGCCCGGCGCGACGGTGAATATGCTCGGCCCGTTGGGGCAGGGATTCCGGCTTGGCGGCGCGAC
>JAKJAB010000181.1:285-7014 GCA_022707725.1 Chloroflexota bacterium
TGGTCGCCGAGACTGGAACTCTGCCGCCGCTGCTGCCGCTGCTCGAAGCGGCGCCTGCGGTGGCGCTCGTCATCGAAGCGCCGACGCGCGCGCAGTTGCCGCCGCCAGACCGCTTCCCGCCGACTGTCGAATTGACGCTGGTGACGCGCGATGGCTCCGCCGGGTATCTGGGGCCGTTGGAATCGCAAGACCCCGCCCCCGCAAACCTGCAGCGCGTGATGCCGCATCTGGCGGAGTTGATCGCCTGGGCGGAGTGCGCGTGCTTTGCGTGCGCGAACGATCGTTATCCGGCGTTGGCCGCCATCGTGCGTGCTGCGCGCATCCAACCACCACCGGACTTCGCGCAGGCGCTCGTCCAGACGCCGATGCCGTGCGGCGTCGGCGCGTGTGAGGTTTGCCGGACGCCAACGCGGATGGGCGAGAGACACGCCTGTATCGATGGCCCCGTTTTCGACATGCTGACATTATGATCGAACTTGCACCTCGCCATAAATTTGGTTTGCCCATCGCTTCGCCGGTGATGCCAGCGGCGGGCGCGTTTGGCTATGGCGACACGTACCACGATCTGGTCGACCTGCGCGTTCTGGGTGCGCTCGTCACCAATCCGGTGAGCCTCGCTCCACGTGAGGCCGCGCGCGGACAGCGGGTTGCCGTCCACAGTGATCATTTCGTCGCGCATACCGGCTTGCCGAATCCCGGCATACAGCGGGTGCTGCGGCAGTATCGCCAAACGTGGGAACGCCTGCCCATCCCGGTCATCGTACATCTGATTGCCACCACTCCCCTCGAGACGGCGAAAGCAGCAGAGCGGCTCTCCGGCATCCCTAACGTCGCGGGCATTGAGCTAGGGTTGGTGGACAACGTCGCGCCACAGCGGGCGCTCAATCTGCTGGACGCCGCGCGTGCCGACGGCGACCTGCCGGTAATCGTGCGCGTGCCGTTCACCAGTGTGGACGCGCTCGCGCCGTTGCTCGCCGATCACGGGGCCGACGCGCTGACGCTCACCGCGCCGCCGCGCGCCGTCTTGCCCGTATCGGATGCGCCTGAAGACAGCGAGGCCCGGCGTTATATGCGCGGGAGGCTTTATGGCGCGGCGCTCTTTCCGCTGCTGTTGAACATCCTGGCGCGTTGGTGCTCTAAACTGCCGGTCCCGGTGATCGCCTGTGGGGGCATCGCCAGCTTGCAAGACGCCATCGCCTGCCTGGAACTCGGCGCGACGGCGCTCCAGGTCGACGCGCTGCTCTGGCGCGATCCGGCGATGCTGCAACGGATTGCGGAGGGGCTGGCAAAGTTTGATACGTCACCTATTTCATCGAATATCTCTCCGAAAACCAAACGCCGGTGTTAGACTTCGATGATGAAGAACTTCAGGTAGAATTTGCAGCGGTCGAGGAAATTCAAACGGAGTTACCCGCGTGATTGTGGTCTCAGATGCTACTCCGCTGATCGCGTTAGCCAAACTTCATCATCTGGCGCTGCTGCGTGAATTGTTTGGAAATCTGTACATTCCACAGGCCGTCTACGATGAAGTAACTGTCTCCGCGCCAGCACGTGCTGGCGCCAATGCCGTGCGTCGCGCAGACTGGATTCAGGCGCGCGACCCTGTAGACAAGTCAAGGGTCGCCTATCTGCGCGCCGACTTGGACCCCGGTGAAGCTGAAGCATTAGTCCTCGTTGAAGAACTTGCCGCTGATTGGGTATTGATCGATGAGATCAAGGCTCGATTGACGGCGGAGAGTTTGGGGATCAAATACATTGGAACGGTCGGGCTGCTTCTTTTAGCGAAACAACGCGGTTATGGTTCTGCCATTAGGCCGCTTCTAGTACATTGCGCTCTCGCAAATTTCACCTCAGTGACCGTGTCTACCACAGTGTTTTACGCCAGGCTGGGGAATAGCAACATCCCCGTTATGCTGGCATCGCGTTTGTCAAGGGGATCTCCATGAAACCTTTTGCCCGGATTTGGTTGGTTGTTTTGACGATTTTGGTTCTGGCCTCGTTGGCGTTGAATGCCTATTTCTTCGTCATCATCACCGGTTTCCGCCAGGGGGCGTTGGACATGGTTGCGAATGCCCGCGCAGAATTGGCGACATTTGGCAATGAACCAATCATCGTTGATGTTCAGGTGGATCAAGAGATCCCGTTCGATACCACTATTCCCATCAGCGAGACCTTTGTTTTGCCGCTGGACATCGATTATCCGCTTTCCACTGTGATCAACACGTACTTCAATATCCCATTGTTGGGCCGGCAAGAGATCGCCATCCCTATCGAGACGAACATCCCCATCCAGTATACCCTTGAAGTCCCGATCCAGGTCGAAGTGCCGATTTCACTGACATATCGCCTGCAAACTACGGTACCCGTCGAAGTCGCCCTCCCGCCTGAGATTCGGCTGTCACTGGATGAGGCGCTGCAGCAGTTGGAAGCGGAGCTGCAATAGTCTTCTTGACGAAATCTTCCAATGCATGTAAAATAGCCGTATAAGACACTGAATTCGACATCAAAAAAGGCAGCATAGATGTATACAAAAATTCTACCGGTTAGCGATTTGCGCCGCAAGACTAGTGATGTGATCGATATGGTGCGCGAGGGAAGCGATGCTGTTTACATCACACAGCATGGTCGCCCGGTCGTCGTGTTGGTGGATTACATGCGCTATGAGACGCTTTTGGCCCAGGTCAAGGCATTGAGTGGGCAAGTGGAGCGTCCCATGCCCTCCGAAGCATCTGCCACTAGCTACACCACGCGCCTGGCAGGTCTACATCAGAGTGTCTGGGAAGATGTTGATACCGATACTTATCTTCAGCAGGAACGTGACGCTTGGGAACCTTCGCCGAACGCTTGACTGGTCACACGCACGTTGGGTTGGATAGCTGCGTTCTGATTTATCACATCGAACGTCATCCTACCTATTTGCCTCTCACGCAGGCCTTGCTCGGCAGCATCGAAGCCGGGCACTTAGCAGCCGTCGTTTCTATTCTGGCGCTCATGGAAGCGACGGTGCATCCCTGGCAGTTGCAACGCAGCGACGTTGTGCGGGACTACGAAGAAATCCTGACCCATTTTCCTAATCTGATGCTCAGCGACGTAACCCGCGACATTGCCCATCAGGCTGCACGCCTGCGCGCTCAGTATCACCTGCGACCGGCAGATGCGCTGCATGTCGCCACGGCGCTCATCCATGGGGCGACGGCGTTTGTCACGAATGACCGGGAGTTTGTATACCTGCGAGAAAATATACACGTCATTCTACTGGAAGACTGCATCTCTGTATAGTGAAAACCCTCGAAAGCTGCAAGAAACAGAATTTGTCACCCAGGGAAGTGACACTTCCCACTACGGGTAAGCCTTGAAGAGGGCTATAATGCCAGCAAGCTGTGATGACAGATTGTGTGCTCATGGCAACAGCGCACCGGCTCGCCAGGACTTTTACTTTATGGACCTTGACGATAATCACCAGATCGTACCTTCACATATCGGGCAAAATGCGGCGCAAAAGCGAACGATAAGGACGTTGTTCACCCGCATCGCGCCGAGCTACGACAGGATCAACCGGATACTTTCGCTTGGACAGGATCAAAACTGGCGCAAACACGCGCTGGCCCGCGCGCAAATCCCTTCCGGTGGAAAGTTGCTGGACATCGCTACCGGCACGGGGGATGTGGCGCTGCTGGCCGCAGAGCGGCTCCCCGCTGTGCAGATCGTCGGCGCAGACTTGACTCTGGCGATGTTGGATGTGGCGCGGGAGAAAGCGCGCAAGCAGGTCGCCCGGCGGATTGGTTGGGTGAACAGCGACGGGCTGGCGCTCGCCTTTCCAAGCGACACGTTCGACGCCGTCATTTCTGTGTTTATGCTGCGTAACGTCCCCGACATGAGCCGGGCGTTCGTCGAGCAAGTGCGGGTGGTGCGGCCCGGCGGCCGGGTGGTATGCCTGGAGATGACGTGGCCGCGGCGCTTTCCGCTGACGTGGTTTTTCTGGCTGTACTTTTTTGGTGTTGCGCCACTGCTTGGACAACTGATCGCGAAAAATCGCGCTGCATACATCTACTTGCCCCAGTCCGTGCGGCAGTTTCCTGCGCCCGCAGCCACTGCGAAGGTCATGGAAGCCGCCGGATTGCGCGAGGTTTCGTGGGAATTGAAGATGTTGGGGACAGTGGCGATTTTTGTGGGGATGAAGTAATGGGTAATGAGTAATGAGTAATGGGTAATGAGTAATGAGTAATGAGTAATGAGTAATGGGTAATGGGTAATCGGTAATTGGCAACTCGTTATTCGCTATTCGCTGATTCGCTCATTCGCTGATTCGCTGATTCACTGATTCGCCCATTCGCTCATTCGCTGATTCTTTCCAATGGAGCATGGCTTGACAGAAAAAACAAACACGCGACTGGATGAACTCTGGACGCGCCAGGCACAGGCGCAGTCTGGCGGGGGACAATCCCGCATCGATCAACAACACGCTAAGGGCAAGATGACAGCCCGCGAGCGCATTGCCGCGCTGCTTGACCCTGACACCTTCCAGGAACTACAGCCTTTCACGCTCGAGCATCCCACAGATGCCGATGTCATTCCCGGTGAGGGCGTCGTGACCGGGTTTGGGCAGATTCAGGGGCGGACTGTCTGCGTCTACGCCCAGGATTTCACAGTCTATGGCGGTTCCGTCTCGCTGGCGCATGCGCGCAAGATCACGCAGCTTCAGGGTTTGGCGCTGCGCAACGGCGTCCCTATCATCGGGCTGTTGGATTCCGGCGGCGCGCGTATTCAGGAGGGTGTGACATCGCTGCACGGCTATGGCGAGATTTTCTCCAACAACGTCATAACATCGGGCGTCGTCCCCCAGATTGCGGTGATGATGGGGCCGTGCGCGGGCGGCGCGTCGTACAGCCCGGCGCTCACCGATTTCATCATTATGGTGGACAAGACGTCCACGATGTACATCACCGGCCCGGACGTCATCAAGAGTGTCACCGGTGAGAACGTCGATCACGAGAGTCTGGGCGGCGCGCACGTCCACGCGACGACGAGCGGCGTGGCGCACTTTATGGCTGAGGATGAAACGCGCGCGCTCAGCCTGGTGCGGCGCCTGCTGAGTTATCTTCCGGCGAACAACGTCGAGAATCCCCCAGGGTTGCCTGTCGATGCTGCCGTGCCGCCCGCTGATCCGGCGCGATTGAATACCCTTATCCCGGACGATCCCAACGCCCCCTACGATATGCGCGCAGTGCTCGACGGGGTGGTGGATCGTGGCAGTTTCTTCGAAGTTCACGCCGGATGGGCGCGGAACGTCATCGTGGGCTTTGCGCGGCTGGTGGGACAGGCGGTAGGCATCGTCGCGCAGCAGCCGTTGGAGAAGGCGGGGGTCATCGATATCGACGCTTCCGATAAGATCGCGCGTTTTGTGCGCTTCTGCGACGCCTTCAATCTGCCATTGATCACCTTCGTGGACTCGCCCGGCTTCTTGCCCGGTGTGGCGCAGGAGTATGGCGGCATCATCCGCCACGGCGCGAAGATTATTTACGCTTACGTCTCAGCGACCGTGCCCAAAATCTCCGTCGTCACCCGCAAGGCTTACGGCGGCGCGTATATCGTGATGAGCAGCAAGTCCATCGGCGCGGATTTGCACCTGGCGTGGCCGTCGGCGGAGATCGCAGTGATGGGGCCGGAGGCGGCGGTCAACGTGTTGAACCGCCGGGAGATTGCGGCGGACGCCGATCCCGAAGCGCGGCGCGCGGCGCTGGTGCAGGCGTACCGTGAGACGCACGCCACGCCATACTACGCGGCGGAACGCGGTATCCTGGACAACGTGATCGAGCCGGCGCAAACGCGCGCTACGCTCATCGCGGCGCTGCGTATGTTGCGCGAGCAACTCCGTTCCAAGCCGCCCAAGAAGCATGGTATCATGCCGGTTTGAGAAGCAGTCAGTAAAAAATCAGCCAATAGGAGTGTGAGGATCGAGGAAGCAAACTATGACAACTTTACTAAATCAAGCTCTAATATTGACCCTGGTGGGGATGGGGATGACGTTCGCGGCGCTGGGACTGCTCGTCCTGGGGATGTACGCGATGACGGCCCTCATCACCGACAAGCCGCGCGGCAAAGAGGCGCTTGAAGAAGCTCCTGAAACGCGGGGCGTGGACGTCGCGCTGCCGGTCGCAGAAGTTGCGGCGGAGCCACTGCGAGACGAAGCGCGGGAGCGCGCTGCCGTTACCGCTGTGGCCCTGGCGTTGGCGATGGAAGGCGTGGTGACGCTCCCCGTGGCGGACGACCGTTATCGCGCTGCGGCGGCTGCCGTGGCTATGGCGGTGGCCGGCGCCGACGGCGGGGCTGCGCAGGCAAACGTCTCCGGCAATCCAGATGTCTGGAATTATCATGCGCGTGAACAGCAGCTCACGCAAGGCCAGCGCTTTGCGCGCGCATGAGCCTGGAAGTTGTGTGACAAAAGAGTGCGCATAGCTCAAGGTAGGTAGGGCGAGTTTTGAATCCATTGATTTTTAATAAGGAGTTGAGGATGTCCGTTTATTACGTCACCGTTCGTGGAAAGCAGTACACTGTTGAAGTCCCGGATCCACACGCGCGTCCCGTGCGCGCTATCGTGGATGGCGAGGTCGTCGAAGTCGATGTTGCGTCTGTAGCAGCGCCTGCGCCCGTCGCTGCGCCCGTCGCGGCGCCCGCGCCCGCAGCGAAACCGGCTCCCGCGCCGGACGCGCCGCAGGGGGCCGGCGAGGA
>JAKJAB010000182.1 GCA_022707725.1 Chloroflexota bacterium
GCATGGCCGGCGCGGCGCTGACCTCGCAACTATACGCCTGGCTGGTCACCGGTGAGCTGGAATCACTGTTGGCCGCGCGCGGTCTGGCGGCGGGATGGGGCGCGGCATTGGCGGCAGCGCCTTTCGTGCCGCCCTGGGCTGCGCTGGTGATCGGCCTGGCCGGCGGGTTGTTGTTCTCGTTTATCCTGTATCTGACGAATGTTGTTATGCGCTTGCGGGATGCGGCGGCGACCGTCGCGTTGGGCCTGGTGGGCGGACTGTGGGGCTTGCTCGGCGTGGCGCTCTTCGCGGATGGACGCGCTGGCCAGGGCTGGAACGGCGTGACGACAGCCTCTGGCGACGGCGGCGTCACTGGCGTCTTCTTTGGCGGCGGCGCTGGGCAATTGACGGCGCAACTGGTGGGCATCGTGGCGATAGGCGTCTGGGGGGCGCTATGGGGTGGGGCGTTGGGCCTGGTAGCTAACCCGCACCTGTTCCGGCGCAAGTCCGCGCCGCGCAGTGAGATGGCGACATCGTCTGCGCTAACGCTGCTGCCCGAAGGCATGTTACCGCCCGCTGCCGTCCTTTCAGCGGAGGCGGATGAATCAGTGTCGCTGGAACCGGTCCCCGAGGCGATTTCACCACCTGCTTCCCCGGCAGACGACGAGCCGGTCACACAGCCTCAGGAACCGGCGCTCACCTGACTTCCCCATTTGTGGGAATGGGTGTAGATTGTGGTTGATGCTACAGGACCTCGATTATGCGCGTGATTGCAGGAAAGGCGAAAGGACGCAAGCTCCAGGCCGTACCAGGGCCGGGAACCCGCCCAATCACCGACCGGGCGAAGTCCGCCCTGTTCAGCATCCTGGGCGATGATGTGCTGGACGCGAACTTTCTCGATCTCTTTGCCGGAACCGGGCAGGTGGGCATCGAGGCGCTCAGCCGGGGAGCCAGGCGCGCCGTCTTTGTCGAATTGCAGCATGCAGCGCTCCGTGTCATCCACAGCAATCTGGCACTGACCGGTCTGGCGGGGCAGGCAGAGATTGTGCGTGACGATGTATTTCACTATCTTGTCGCTTCACCGCGCCCTTTTGACTACATTTACATCGCGCCGCCGCAGTATCGCGGCCTGTGGGTCCAAACATTGCACATGCTTGACGCCTTGCCGGGGTGGTTGGCCGACGATGGGTGGGCCATTGCCCAGATCAACCCGGTGGAGTACGAGCCGGTTGCGCTGAACAACCTGAGCCTTTTCGATCAACGCAAATACGGCAGTGTGCTCTTGTGTTTTTACATACTGCGCGCGACGTAAGCGTTCAGCCGTCAGCTCATCGTTAACGACTCACATCAACCGGGCGGGGTGTTGCGTGAAACGGTATACCATATTGTTCTTGACGCGCTATCGCTCGCTAGAGCAGCCATTGTTGGCGGGTCTGAGTGCACACTACACGCTGAGTGTGGCGCAGACGCGCCGTGAAGCCATCGCTGCGTTGAGCGCGCAGCAGATCGATTTGGTGCTGGCCGATGTCCCGGCGTTGCGCTTCGACCTGGTGCGCTTTTGGGATGATGCGCGCGCCAGGAATCCCGACATACGCTTTTTCCTCTTGTTGGAAAAGGGGACCCGGCTCGATCAGGTCCCTCGTTCACACGGGTATCTCCGCTATACCTTCTCGGTTTCCCAACTGTTGCGCCGTTTGGCGCGGGTGTTGCCCACCCATCAAGGCGAAGTGGTCGCCTGGCGCGGATTACGCTTGGACATTCAGGGCCATTTCCTGATATGGGATACCCGCCAGGTCGCGCTCGCGCCCAAACAGGTGGCGTTGGTGCAGGCGTTTTTACGCGCGCCCGACACCCTCGTCTCGCGCGCCCAACTGATGCAGGATGTGTGGGGCACCAACTATATGGGCGATACCCGCACCCTGGATGTCCATATCCACGGGATGCGCAAACTGCTCAAGCGTCTCCAGGCCCCCTTCTTGTTGGAGACTGAGCGTGGCAAGGGCTATCGATTGACCTGCTGTTTGCCTGAATCGTCAGAAGCTCAGTTGCCGAAGCCATAGCGTTATGACGGGCCTCATTGCTCAGTTTCACAAAGTTAGGACTAAAGTACTAGCTTTACCCTGAGTGGAAGACTTGCGATCCCTCAAATGCGGTTATATAATTAATTCGTAAAGGTTCTTCATCTGGTGGGTTGTTTCACCAACGGCTTCTATATTGTTTGTCAGTTTTGGAATATACAACTTTTTACTCTGCTTGTTAACGTTATTCATCTGTGTTGCCGCACGCCACATAGTCAGGAGTGTGACAGAGTTTACGGCATCACGCCGAGAACAGACACGATTCTCTCAACGGAATTTGACGTATGTCTTTCCATGCGTCCCGATAATCCGTTGAGGGTAATTTGCAGAGAAGACGCCATGTGCTGGCTCACTCCACGCAAGCACGAAAGTGGCGCGTCACATTGCCGCTCCGACTATAGGACTAACGACTAGAGGACTATTTTCAAGGAAGGGGGTGATGTCTATGCCAATAATTCGGTAAACTGAAAACGGTTGAGAAGCTAACTGGCCACGGTTTTCTGCTTCGGAATAGTAATTCACTGTTTCCTAGATGGGAGGAGGGATTTTCATGCGAACGAGATGGTTTAACCTCTTGGTGTTGTTGTCCCTGGTTTTGGGACTTTTGCCGGTAACGGCCGCGCAGGCGGTGTCCGCCGCTGCGCCAATTACGCAACCTGTAGCGCAAGGCACGCCGGATATCGAAGTAGAATCCGCGTTGCGTAACCAACTTGCGGCAGACGAGACCACGGGCTATCTGATCTATTTCAAAGATAAACCGGACCTTTCTCCGGCCTACAAAATGAATTGGATTGAGCGTGGTCGTTTTGTTGCCAATGCACTGAATCAGACAGCATTGCGTTCCCAGGCGAATGTCCGGGCTTATCTGGATGCACGGGGAATCGCGTACAAAGCGTTCTGGATTCAGAATATGATTTCGGTGGAATCCTCGAATCGCGCGACGTTTGACGGTTTGATGAAATATGCCGAAATCAAGACAATTCGCCAGCACCGTCAACTGAGCCTGATCGAGCCACAACGAACGACGATGGCGACTTCCGCCCCCCAGGCGATTGAGCCGAACATTTTGCACGTATTGGCCGACCAGGTGTGGACGCTGGGGTATACTGGCGAAGGCTTAGTGGTCGCCAACGTCGATACCGGCGTGCGCTACAGTCACAACGCCCTGGTGAATCAATACCGCGGCAACCTGGGCGGCTCGTTCGACCACAACTACAACTGGTGGGACCCCTACGGCGATCACCCAACTTCACCGGCTGACGACAACGGCCACGGCACGCACACGATGGGGACGACCGTGGGCGACGATGGCGGCGCGAACCGGATCGGTATGGCGCCAGGCGCTCAGTGGATGGCCTGTCGCGCATGCAATACCAATGACTGCACCGATACGGCTTTGTTGGAGTGCGCGCAGTTTATTGCTGCGCCGTGGGATCTGAACAAAGCCAACGCCAATCCTGACAAGCGCCCCAATGTTGTGAACAACTCCTGGGGCGATTGTTCTCGGAGCTACGATCCCTGGTACCAGGATGCCGTAGATGCCTGGCTTGCGGCCGGGATTTATCCGGTCTTCTCCAATGGCAATAACAGTAACTGCGGCTATCCTGCGCCTCCGGGACTGAACACGGTGGGCAACCCGGCCCGCTACGGCAACGTTACCGGCGTCGGTTCGTCTGGACGGGATAACGGCCAATACGCGCCGCACTCCAACTGGGGGCCGACGGACAATCCCGACACGGTCAACCCGCATCCGGGGTGGGCGGACCTGAAACCGCAGGTCTTGGCGCCGGGCGTCAACATCCGCTCTTCGGTCAATAGCGGCGACTCGGCTTACCAGGGCGGTTGGAGCGGCACGTCGATGTCCGCGCCGCACGTCACCGGTTTGATCGCCTTGATGTGGAGCGCGGCGCCGTGCTTGATCGGCGATTACGCCACGACCGAGACGATCATCGAGAATACGGCGATTCCGATTGCCTACGATGATGGCACCGGCGGCGGTGCGCATGTGCCGAACCAGGCCGCCGGCTGGGGCGAGATCAACGCTCTGGCAGCCGTTCAGGCGGCGGCCGCTTCCTGCGGTGATAGCACGATTACCGGTGAGGTTCTGGATGCAGCGACCAACGCCACAATCGAAGGGGCGTCTATCGTTGCAACCAACGCTGCCGGTACGGTGCAGCGCAAGGCGACCTCAAATGCGGCGGGCGTTTACGCGCTCAACGTCTTCTCCGACACCTACACCCTGACCGCTTCGCGCTATGGCTACCAGACGACAGTGATCCCCGGCGTAGTTGCCACGACCGGCGCGACGACCACGCAACACATCGCCATGACGCCGGCGGCCTTCTACGAAGTCTCCGGACGTGTGACCGATGCTGTGACCGGTTGGCCGCTCTACGCCCACATCAGCGTCACCGGCGATCCGGTAGGCCCGGCGGCCCCGGATAACAGCGTGTGGACCGATCCCGCGACCGGCGCATACAGCCTGATGCTGGCCGAAGACGTCACCTATACGTTTGCGGTGGAAGCCTGGGTCGCCGGCTATAACGCAACGACAGGCGAAGTCGGTCCGTTGACGGACGACGCGCCGAATACGGACTTCGCCTTGCAGGCGGATATGGGAAGCTGCGCCGCGCCGGGTTATGAAAAATCAACGACACCCGTATTAACTGAAGGATTTGAATCCCCGACATTCCCGCCTGGCGGGTGGCGCGCATATAACAGAGATGGGGGAGGTACGCAATGGGAGCGCAGCACAACGCAATCGTATAGCGGTGCAGCCTCTGCCGCACATCTATATAGCGTTGCTGGAACGCAAGATGGCTGGCTGGTCATGCCGGCTGTTACCATTCCTGGCGGTGAAATGTTGGAGCTTTCCTTCTGGGAATACACTCAGTTTGTGTCGTGGTACCAAAAGCATAGCCTCTGGGCTTGCACCACAAATTGTACAACACCTCCCACGAACTGGACACAGATCACCGAATTTGGCGCTCCAGTTGCAAGTTGGCGCCAGCAACAGACAGTCCTGGGCGCTTATGGGGGACAAACTGTCTATCTGGCCTTCCGCTATGAAGGTAACGATGCTGACAGCTGGTACGTCGATCATGTGACTCTGAATACCTTCGCTTGCGAGGCCCCTACCAACGGCGGCCTGGTCGTCGGCAACGTCTACGATGGGAACTACCCGACCGTGGCGCTGAACGGCGCGACCGTGGTCAACGCCGTCGGCGGCGAAACGACCGCTGTGGCAACGCCGCTCGACCCGGCCGTGGACGACGGTTTCTACACGCTCTTTGCGCCCTCCGGTGCGCAGGTCTTCACCGCCACGATGAAGGGCTATGGCCCGGGCGTGGCGACGGTACCCGTGGTGAGCGGCGACGCGGTGGCGCAGGACTTCCAGCTCCCGGCCGGCTTGCTCGACGCGACGCCGGATGGGATTGCAGTCACGGTCGAGCTGGGCTACACGGCGGCGCGCACCCTCACCCTGGCGAACACCGGCAATTTGGATGTAGCCTTTGAAATCGCCGAGAAAGAAACCGGCTTTGGGCCGTTGCAGGCTATCCAGATTACATTGCCCGCGCGTGTAACTAGTGATAATCCTCTGGCAAAAAGCAACCCTATCGCTCGACCCACGCGTGATGCGCAGACCTTCATCTTGAACAATGTGCACCTGGCGTCTGCTGCGACTTACAATGTATTGATCCTCACGCCGGATATCGGATCGGGCGGCGGGGACATTAGCATGTTGCTGGCAGCGTTGGCGCCTTTCACCGATCTTACTGTCACGGTTTGGGACCCAGATACCGACGGCGAGCCAAGCGTGGCGGAACTGTCAGCCTTTGATGTGGTTATCGTAGGCAACGACATCAAGTGGAACAATATGGACAAGACTGTCGTGGGCGATAACCTGGCCGGCTACATCGACGCTGGCGGCAAGGTCATCGAAGGTTTGTACATTCAGAGCTACGATGACTGGGGCTTTGCCGGCCGTTACATAACGGATGGTTACAGTCCCTTTACTTCAGCGACAGATGATATTTGGGATCCCGATACGATGAATATCTTGGATTCTGGTCATCCAGTTATGAATGGTGCGACAACCGTTAATGACAACTGGGGACATCAGGATCCTGGACTGCGTGCTGGTGCGTCTCTGCTGGCTAACTGGAACACAAGCGGTTACAACTATGTTGCCGTCAACGACAACGTGGTGGCTTTCAATCAGTTGTTACATCATGATTCTGATTGGAGCGGCGACGTAGGGATGATCCTCCACAACGCAGTGCTTTGGTTAGGTAGTGGCGGCGACGTTCCCTGGCTTAGCGAAGCTCCCGTGATGGGCGCTGTTGCCGCGACCGGCAGTACAGCGATCACCGTGGACTTCGACGCCGCCTACGTGGATCAGCCCGGTGAGTACCACGCCGAACTGATCGTCACGAACGACACGCCCTACGGCAAATTCAGTGTCCCGGTCACGATGACCGTCACCTCCCCGCAATCCTGGGGTAAGCTGACCGGCGCCGTTATCGGCCTGGGCGTCTGCGACGGCGACCCGGCGCCGCTGGAAAAAGCCGAAGTGCTCGTCGAAAGCGCCGCGACCGGCCAGACCTGGCGGGCGACAACCGGCGCTGACGGCAAATACCATCTGTGGCTCGACCGGGCGCATAGCCCGCTCACCGTTACGGTGACTGCGCCCAATTACCACGGGCAGGTTACCGGCGTCGTCGTGCGGCAAGGTCAGACGACGGTAGTGGACTTCGACCTGCGCATCCTGCTGCCGTGCCTCAGCTACAACCCGGCGGACTTTGACGTGACGCTGCCGATGGGCGACAACACCGTCGAACTGTTGACCCTGAGCAATACCGGCGCGGGGGCGGCGGAGTACGAGATGGTGGAGAGGCCTGGCGGCTTCATACCGGTCGCGCGGATGCGCGTCTCGGCGG
>JAKJAB010000183.1 GCA_022707725.1 Chloroflexota bacterium
TATTGACGTGGGGTCTGCGCTCGGCGGCCTGGTTTGATCAGAGCGACCACGGGCTGTTGGTGATCGCCTACATCACGCTGTCGTGCCTGTGGATGTTCTCGGCGATCCTGGCGGCGCTCGAATTGCTGCACTGGTTCGTGATCGCGTTGGGCGTGGGCGTGGCCGCGGTCTACACCGGGATCGAACTGCTGGTGTGGCCGGGCCTCCCCGCGCAGACGGTGATGCTGGCAGCGACGGCGGCGGGCTTGCTCGTCATGGCCGGGCTGATGACGGTGGTTATCCTCCGCACGCTCAAACAGCGCGCCGCCGCCTCACCTGTCGGCGATCAGCGCGTGGTACTCGCGCCGCTGCCGCACCTGACGGTCAATCTGGCGCCCTATTTCGTCTATGGCGTCACCTACAGCGTGGGCGTGCTGGTGGGCCACGCCGGCGGCCTGATCGGCAGACTCCCCACCGGGATGACGCGCATCCAGGGGCTGGCGCAGAGCGAATTGGCGCTGACCCTCGCCCTCACCGGTTACATTTTGGGGGTCGGCATGGCGGAGCGCACGATGCGGCGCTTCTGGCAACGGGTGAAGGTGTATCAAAGGCAAGTGTCAGCCGAGACGCCCGGCCAATTCAAGGCCGTCCTGCGCGATTTTTTGACCCAGGAGCGCGCGCAGTTCACGCGGGCGCTCGGCGTGTCCAGCGCGGTGGTGCTGGTCGCCGTCGTCGGCGCAGTGAGCGCATCGGCGAATCGCGTGTTATTGGGGCTGTCCTGGGATGCGACCACGCTGCTGATCTTCATCGCCGGGTTGGCCGGTTACGGCTTGCTGGCGATGGGCGTGTTCGACAGCATGTTCCTGATCACGCTTTCGCGTCCCCTCTACGCGCTGAAGGCTTTGGGCATCGGCGCCGCGACCACGTTGCTGGTCAGCGTCGTTGCCGGACTGCTGATTTCCTATGCGTTTGGCGTGGCAGGCATTATCATTGGAAGTGCGACATTTTTATGGTTTACGAGGCGTGCCTTAGGACGTATCATGAGGCACGCGGACTATTACTATTATGCGTCTTTTTAGCGCCAGGCGTACTGAGACGCTCAAACAATAAAGGAGAATACAATGAACTGGAACGGATATGAAGTACTGATTACCGGCGCGGGCGGCTTTATTGGAAGTCATCTCGTCGAAGAAATGGTTCGTCGTGGCGCAAAAGTCAAAGCGTTTGCGCATTACAACGCGCGCGGGGACATCGGCCTGCTGCGCTACGCTGACCCGCACTTGCTCGAGCAGGTCGAGTTGTACTTTGGCGATCTGAAGGACCCGGCCGCCGTGCGGCAGGCCATGGAGGGGACGCGCGCGGTGTTCCACCTGGGCGCGCTCATCGGCATCCCCTACTCTTATGTCAACCCCTACGACGTGGTGCAGACCAACGTCATGGGCACGCTCAACGTGCTCACCGCGGCCCGGCAACTGGGGCTGGAACGGGTGATCCACACCTCCACCAGCGAGGTTTACGGTTCGGCGCGCTACGTCCCCATCGACGAAGCGCACCCGCTGCAAGGGCAATCGCCGTACAGCGCCAGCAAGATCGGCGCGGACAAGCTCGCAGAGAGCTTCCACCTGGCCTTCGGGTTTCCGGTGACGACCGTGCGACCGTTCAACACTTACGGGCCGCGCCAATCGACGCGCGCCGTGATCCCCACGATCATCGTCCAGGCGCTCACCCAGGACGTGGTCAAGCTGGGTTCGCTCGACACGACGCGCGACTTCACCTACGTCGTCGATACGGCGCGCGGCTTCATCGCCGCCGCGGAGACCGAGGCTACCATCGGCGAAACCTTCAACCTGGGCGTCGGCAAGGAAATCAGCGTGGGCGAACTGGCGAACCTGATCATCAAGATCGTGGGGCGGGATGTGCGCATCGAAAGTGAGAGTGCCCGCATGCGGCCCGCAGGCAGCGAGGTCAACCGGCTGCTTTCCAACAACAGCAAGGCCAAGCAGCTCACCGGCTGGACGCCGCAGTACGACTTTCAACGTGGATTGACGGACACCATCGCGTGGATTTCGCAGCATCTCGATCTCTATCAGGCCAAACGTTACGCCATTTAACACATTCGCAAGCTACACCACGATTACGAAAATGCTTGCGCCAGATCACAATGTGAAAATTTCACCACGAATCTTCACGAATCTACATTAATTTGAATTCTATTCGTGAGGATTCGTGAAGATCAGTGGTTTTTCTCAAGGGAGGTTACGATGAAAGCAGTCATTATGGTTGGGGGAAAGGGGACGCGGTTGGCGCCGTTTACGCGCGTGCTGCCCAAACCGCTGATCCCCTTTGGCGACTATCCCATTCTGGAAATCAATATCTGCCAATTGCGCGCGGCCGGGTTTACCGACATCACGCTCACGCTCGGCTACTTGCCGCATCTGTTCAAAGCCTACTTCGGCGACGGGGAAAGGCTGGGGGTCAAGATCACGTATTCGTATGAGGAACAGCCGCTCGGCACTGCCGGGCCGCTGACGCTCATCGAGGGGCTGGACGAACCGTTCCTGCTGATGAACGGCGACCTGTTGACCGATCTGAATTTTGCCGATCTCTACCGCTACCACATCGAACGCAATGCGACGGTGACGATGGCGCTGTATCCCAAAGAGGTCAACATCGATTTCGGCGTCATCGAAGTCGACGCCGAGTCGCGCATCCTCGGATCGCGCGAGAAACCGCGCTTCAGCTACCTTATCAATATGGGCATCTACATCGTTTCACCGCAAGCGGTCAATTTGATCCCGCACGGCCAGTTCTACAGCTTTATGGATCTGGTGGATGACCTGCGCGCGCGCGGCGACCCGATCTATGGCTACCCGTTCGAAGGGGATTGGATGGACCTGGGGCGTGTCGATGACTTCGAAGCCGCGAGCGAGAAGTACGAGTACCTGACCTGCCCCACCGAAGAGGCGTATCAAATCGAACAACGCCGGCGCGAAGCGGTGCTAGAGAAGATTGGGGTACGCTAAGATGAACGGCGCAGCGACCGTCCTCGTGACCGGCGCGACCGGGTTCGTCGGGCAGCACTTGCTCGCCTGGCTGCTGGCGCAAGACCACACCGTGGTCGCCCACAGCATTCCCGGCGATCCGCTGGCGGCGACGCTGCCTCCGACCGTGCGTTACGTCGCGCGGGATGTGACCGATGCAGAGGCCGTCCGGCAGATGGTGGAGGAGGTTGCGCCAAACGTCATCTTCCACCTCGCCGGGCTGGTGCAGAGCCACGACGTACAACGGCTGCTCACGATCAACGTGCTAGGGACCGAGGCCGTGCTGCGCGCCGCCCGCAGTCTGGCATCGCCGCCCACTGTGGTGATTCCAGGTTCGGCCTCGGAGTATGGCGTGCTCGACGACGGGGTGTTCATCACCGAAGAAACCCCGCTGAAGCCGATCTCGGCGTATGGCGTCAGCAAGGTCGCGCAGACGCTCACCGGGTTGAGCTACGCCTGGCGCGGCGAAGTCCCGGTGGTCGTCGGGCGCATCTTCAACATCACCGGACCGGGGGAGCCGGACAAGATGTTGGGCGGGGCGATGGCCAGCCAGATCGCGGCCATCGAAGCCGGCGACCGCCCGCCGGTGCTGCACGTGGGCAATCTCACGCCTTACCGCGACTACGTAGACGTCCGCGACGCAGTGCGCGCGTTGGCGATGCTGTGGGAGAAAGGGAAATCAGGGGAGGTTTACAATATCTGTAGCGGGCAGCCGGTGCAGGTCCAACACATCGTGGATACGCTCGTGGGACTGGCGCGCTGCCCCATTGCGGTCGAACCCGATCCCGACCGGCAGCGGCCTTCCGACATCCCGTTCTGCGCAGGCAATCCGGCGCGCATCCACGACGCTACCGGCTGGACGCCGGCCTACACGCTGAAGCGCACGCTGGCAGACGTCCTCGATGGGTGGCGCACAGCGTATGCCCGGCGTTAGGGCAACGTATCGAGATGACCGACACTGACAAAGGGGATAAAGCCGTAGGCCTGAGCGCGGCGCTCGGCGTACAAGCGCAGGGTTTCGTCGTCGGGCGGAGCATAGTCGAGCGTCAAAACAGGGCGCGTCCCCAGCTTCTCCTGCAGGCGAACGGCGACCTGCTCCGTCCACTGCAAGTCGGACCCGGTCCAGGCGGCGTACCCCGCTCCATCAAAATAGGTGCTGAAGGATTCGAAGACCACGCCATCCACCGTCTCAGCGACCGCGTCGAGCACCGAGAATCCACGGTTCGCCAGCAGCGCCAGTTCAGGATGTTCCCAACGGATACGGCGCAGCAGTTGGGCCACGCCGGGCCAGGTTTCGGCGAAACGGGCGTCGATGTCCACTGTATCAAGGAACAACCCGTGAATTCCACGTTGGACCAGTCGCGGGATCTGCTCTTCGATGATAAGACGCTGCCAGGCCGGGGCGCGACAATCCACGAGCACGGTCTGCCAGCGCTGATTGCGCACCACTGCCCCGGTGGTTGCTTCGCGCAACGCCCAGGGAGCAGTGGTCTCGGTGTCGGCGACCTGGCTCAGCGACAGGTAACCAAACGGCAACGTGCCGCGCTCCCGCAAGGCCAGCAAATCGGCGGCGTCATACAGTTCAGCCTGGACGATCACGAGATCGTACTCCGCCAACTGGTCAAGGCGATTGAGGCCGTAATAACATGCGAAGCGTGAAGGGTGCAAATTGTGCATTGCCGTTCTCCTTGGAAATAGCCTTATTTCAACGCTTAAGGCGGATCACAATCCGCCGTCCTGCAGCGCCGGATTATGATCCGGCGCCAGCTTTTTTGTGGTGATGAAATCATGATGAACCAATGGCAAAGCTTGAGCAAAAATCCAGATTATGGCTATTGATCGGATTGGCGGGACTGCTGGTAGCCGGTTGCCAACCGACGCGGACACCCTTGCCGCTGCCACCAACATCCTTGCCGCCGGCGACAACAACCTTACCGCCATCACCAACGCCCACGGTGAAACCTGAGATGGCACCAACAGCCACAGCCACACGTTCAGCGCCAGTACAGCCTCCCCTCCCCGATACATCGGCCTGGGATACCGTGCAAAGCTGGGGCTACCAACTTACCGGCTACCCAAACGACTGCCTCGACGAAATTGCCGCTTCGGGTTACGATCTCGTCGTGATCGATTTGGCGCGCGATGGTTCCACAGATTATTTCACATTTGAGGAAATTCGCAACATCCAGGCCGCCGGCAAAATCGTGCTGGCCTACTTCGAAATCGGCGCCATCGAGAACTACCGGCCCGAATGGGCCACAGTCCCCAAAGATCTGAAACTCGGCCCTGTAACGAGCTGGCCCGGCGAGCAGCACGTGCGCTATTGGGAGCCGCGCTGGTGGCCTGTGGTGCAGGGGCGCATCGACCAGGCGCTGGCTGCCGGATTCGACGGCGCGTATCTGGATATGGTCGTCACTTACGAGCAAATCTCGGGCCGTGACACCGGTTTGAGCATCAAGGAGCGCGCGCAGGCGATGGTCGATCTGATCGTCAAGATTTCCACGTATGCCAAAGACCGCGATCCGGCATTCAAAATCGTCCCACAAAATGCTCCGGAATTGCACGTCTGGCCCGGCTATCTCGACGCGATCGATGGCCTGGGAATGGAGGAACTGTATTTCCGCGCCACCGATAAACCCTGCACCGCCCACTGGTGCGCCGACAATCGTGAGGCGACGCTGGTAGTCGAGGTTGCCGGGAAACTCGTCCTGACGGTGGATTACGCTACCCAGCCCGACAACGTCCGCGCCGCCTACGCTCACTCCCGCGCCGACGGGTTCGCGCCCTACGTCAGCACCGTCGAACTGGACCGGCTGTCCGATCAACCATAGCCGCATACCTTCCCGGAAGCGCCTGGCTTCCAGGAAGGTGGCGCTAACCTCACTTGGCTTACGAATCTCGCAAAACCACCGGCAGGTAAATCCAGTGCTGCTCTACCTCCGGTTCCGCGAACTGAAGCTCAATCCCCCCTACCAACTCGCCGTCAACGTAACCCTCCACATCGATGGTGGGGACGCTGCCCGAAGCCTGCTGGATCGCGTAGATGGCCTGCATTCCATACGCTGCCAGAGATTGGGAGGAGCACGGTATCACTACCGTCACCGTGAGAATACCGTTACCCCATGGCGCAAGTTCCAGGGTGGGACTGGGCGTTATGGTGATCTGCCAACTGGCAGGCACGTTGAACGTGATCAGGCCGACGTCCACCGTAGCGGTGAACGGCGAATCGTTGTAGATCGTGACGGTGAAGACCCGAGTCTGATTGCACGGCGGGCGCTCGGTCACATCGACATTGCGCTGGCTGCGCTGCGGCTCGTACACGTCCTCTAGGTCGCTGAGCCAGACCTGGACACACTGAGGTCCCGCCAGCGTGGGCGTCCACGTCACGGTTGCCGTCTGCGTCATCTCCGGGAAGAGGGTGAGTGAGCGGGTATACGGCACCATGCCGGTCGTCGTGAAGGGGATGCCCATCCCGAAGTGCGCCCAGCCGAACTTCAGGTCTACGGTCATCGTCGTGCCGCTGGTGTTTTGGACCACGGCGCTGACGAGCGAATCCACACCCACTTGCGAAGGGTAAGGTTCGATGATGATCTCCGATTCGGCGTAGCCCTTTTCGTGCGGCTTGTGGATCGGCACCGGCGGGCGGTCGAGTTTGCGGAATCCGCCGATCAACTCGCCCTCAACGAAAGCTTCCACGTCCGCGATGACGTCGCCATCCGGCGGCAGGTTAGCGGGTGGCGTCACCGCCATCGACGCGCCGCTCTGCCCCGGCATCGTCGAGTAGAGCTGTGCTTCGAGAATCGCGTACCATCCGGCGTCGAACAGGTCCAACAACCTCAACAACGCCAGCTTGATGCCGAACGCAGGGACGAGCATAAACGCAGGGAACAACACCAGCTTGACGGCGGCGCTGAGCCGTAGATAACCTTTGATCGTAACTGTTCAGGTGGGGCGCACTTTT